>JBGSSZ010000185.1:0-2100 GCA_041736785.1 Limnoglobus sp. | reverse complement strand
TCAGGTTCGCCGCCTGGCCCGATTTGAAACTGTCGAGAGCCCAGAACAGCGGCAGCCAGCGATCCCGATCCGGTGCCGCAAGGGCTGCCTGATGGGCCGAATTCACGACGAGCACTGCGTGAAACTTGAACCCGACGCTCGGCCGCGGCTGGATGTTCCGCACACCCGCCAGCATCAGTGCCGTGAGGATGTCGCGGTAGGCCAAACCCGTCTTGATGCGCTGTCCGACTTCTTCGAGCAGCTTGTCCCGTGGTGTCTGTTCGAGGAGAAGCACCAGCGGTTCGATGCCACTGTCGATGCGGACGAGGGCAGAATCGGGCTTGGCTTCATCGGCACGGACTGGCGGCAGTGATTGCAGAAATGTCAAACCGCTGGTGCCGAGTGCCGCGGAGGCTTGCAGGAACCGACGGCGATCGGGAGTCGTGGCCATGGCTGATCTCCTTTGCAATCATCATAACTGCCGGACGTGCCAGGTGAGAACAGCTTTTGAACGGCGGTCAACGCTCAGGGAGCGTCCGCTGCTTCGCCGCCCGCGTAGGTCAGGAGGAGCAGGATCATCTTCCCAAAATTCGCGTTAATGAAGCGGACGGAACCGTCGACGAAGAGCGTGTTGGTGCCGTTCGCATAGTGCCCCAGCAGTGCTTTCATGGGATCGTTGGCGGCGGGGGCCCAGTCGCCGGGCTTGGTCCATTCGATGGCGCTGCCATCCGCAGTTTCGACGATCATGATCGTGTTGGAAGTGCCATCAGTGATCTCGCTGATTTTCAGGCCCTGACCGTTGGCCTTCGGGCGGGTGAAGTAACCGTCGCCGAGCGGGCTGAGATAAGTCGTGGTCCCGGCGGGGCTCTTCTGCTCGGGTGCCACGAAGACAGCCGGGATCTTCGCGATCAGCGGCTTGTTGGTGGCGCTGTCCCAGGGTTCGTCGAGCTTGAATTGTTTGTGGAGTGCGTCCTGTTCCAGATACGGCAGGAGATGGACTCGCCAACTCAGGAGTGCCTTGCCGTTCTTGTCCACGATGTCTGCCGGGAAGCGGCTGTGGTCGCTGAGATAGTTGTGCATCGCGAGGCCGAGCATCTTGAGATTATTCACTGATTTCTGGCGGCTGGCGGCGATGCGCATCGGCTTGGCCACTTCTGCGAACAGCTTCACAAACTGCTCCTCACTGACCCGACTGATCAACCGGTCGCCTTTCACCTGGGGTGTGAGCATTTTCGTGGCCAGCGCCGCATAGGCCTCAAACTCTGAAGGTTTCGCGTCCTTGAGTGCCGCCTTGAGTCCGGTCTTCGCCAGGTCCGCGGCCCTGTTCGCCGTCGCGGCGTCCGACGCCTGCACCACCACCGCGAGGTCGAGCTTCGGCGTGGTGTTCAGGCTCAGTGCTGCCCAAGTCAGGCCGCGTGTGAGCACCTGGATCGAGCCGCCGCCAAGTTCCTTGGGCAGGTTCGGCATCGTCTCTTCAATCACGCGGCGAAGATCGGCAGTCAGCGCGACGGCGATCTGGACTCCACTGGTCTTGCCGTCAGCGAGTGCGGCGGCGAGGTCGGGCCGAGCGGTCGGCTTCACCGACTTCATGCGCTCAGCCACCGCCGGCATCGCCGCGATCACTGCACCCTTGCGGGCCTCGATCGTCAGCACTGTGCTGCCCGGGATTGCTCTCAGAGTGTCGATCACCTTGCCGCTGTCACCAGCGGGCAGGATCAGGCATGTCGGGTTGTCAGTCAGATCCATGGCGCTGACAGTGACATAGACTTCACTGACTCCGGCTTTCCGCAAGTCGGCGACGATCCCCTTCGCCATCGTCCGCGGGCCCGCCGCCGCCGCCTCATCGCCAGTGACGGTCACCACATGCTTGAACATTTTGTCCAGATCGAGTCGCGCCAAATCCACGCGACCGATCAACAACGTCTGGTCATCCACATACGCTGCAACCGCCGGAGGCAGTTTCTCCTCCGCCGCTGCACTTATCGCTGTCAGGGCGAAGATCAAACAGGTCATCCGCATAATCGCATCTCCTTGGTGAAGGTGTCCGGGTCACTTCCGGATGGTGAGTTCGAAGTACACGGCGAACGACTGTTTTTCGCCCGGCGGCACACTGCCGCTGAG
>JBGSSZ010000184.1:0-2071 GCA_041736785.1 Limnoglobus sp. | reverse complement strand
CCATGCGTCGTAGGTCATCAGCGTGGCATCACGCACCATCGCGAGGCAGACGACGAGGCCCGCGATGTCGCCGACGGCTTCCATGACGAGCGCAGCAGGCTTCGGCACTGCCGACAGGACGAGATCGAGCCGCACATGCTGTCCGCGCCGCAGCAGCCATGGCGCGGTCAGTACCGTGATCAGATAGAGCGCGTATTCGGAGACCTCGTTCGCCCAGATGAAGCCCTGGCTCACGGTATTGCGCAGGACGATGTCGCCGGTGACGACGATCACCATGGCGAGCAGCACCAGCGCCGCGATCACCGCGAGTCCGTCGAGCAGCTTGCCATAAAATTCGGAGAGGCGGTTCACTGAACGACCTTAGTATCGCGCGTCACGAGTATCAGGCTTGCGAGATCGAGCCGTACATGCTGGCCGCGGCGACGAAGCCACGGCGCGGTAAACAGCGTGATCAGGTAAAGCGCATATTCCGAAAATTCATTGGACCAGACGAAGCGCTTGTTGACGGCATCGCGCAGCACGATGTCGCCGGTAACGATGATTGCCATCGCCAACAACAGCAACGCCGCGATCATGGCTAGGAAGTCCGGCAGCTTGCCGTAGATGTCGGAAAGACGGTCCATAGGTTTAGACTCGGTGATGCCTCACGGCTCCGCTGCTTCCCGCGAAAGCGACAATCCAGTTTGCAGGTGCCTGCTTTCGCGGGGACGCGCGGACAATAAACATTTCGCCGACGCTTCGCCTGCTCAATTCCCCGCAAGCTCGCGCAGCTTCTTGCCGTTGCCGGGCGACTTGGCGATCACCGATTGCCAAGCGACCTCGTTCGCCTTCTTTAGAAAATCCTGGGAGGCTGCGGGTCCGAAATCGAGCGCCTGGATGCCAGCTTTGGCCTGGCGCTCGCGTTCGCTGGTCACCAATGCAGCGCTCTCGCTGTCCTGCTGTTCGAGCCACAATGCGGCATCGGACAAAATCTTGCGCTGCGGATCGGTCAGGCTCTTCCAGGCATCGAGGTTAACAAGCACGCCGACTTCGACGCTGTAAAACGAAGGCTCCATCCGGAACTTGGTCACCTTGTCCCAGCCGAAATCGAAAATGCCCGGCACCGGCCAGCCGTAACCGTCGACGACGCCACGCTCAAGCGCGGTATAGACCTCGCCGGGGGGCGTCGTGATCGGTGTGCCACCCAAAGCCTGGACGATGTCGCGATAGACCGGCGTAACTCGAATCTTCAGACCGGAAAGGTCGATCTTGTCGAGTTTCTTGTTCAGGAAGATGTTGAACGGTATCGATACAAACTGGCGGGCCAGATAATAGGAGTTGAGTTTCTGGTTGTGCAGTTCGTTGATGAAGGCCCAGGTTCCGTTCTTGCGCTGTTCATCGGCAGACTTGCTGATCAATTTGAAGGCGTCCGCCTCGGGCATCAGGTTAGTGTAGAAGGCGCCCGGCACATTGGCGATGTCGATCACCTTGGAACGCACGGCGTTGCCAAGCTCGAACGGCGGCATGGCACGCGGTCCGCCCACATAATTGATCTGGATGATCCCCTTACCGTCGGCATTCACCTTTTCGATGAAGCGCTCGAATGGCTTGGAGAACAGGCTGCCTTCGGCGACGAAGGTGGCGGCGCGCAGCGTCACTTCCTGCGCGATCACCGAAGACGAAGTAACCGCGACCAGAAGAGTGCCGACCCAAAACGACGATTTGAATCCCATGGCTAGTTCCCCGCCAACTCGCGCAATTTCTTGCCGGTTTCAGGGGACTTCGCGATCACCGATTGCCAGGCGACGTCGTTGGCCTTTTTCAGGAAGTCCTGTGAGACCTGCGGGCCGAAATCCAGCACCTGGATGCCGGCTTTGACCTGCCGTTCGCCTTCGGCCTTGTTGATGGCGACGTTTTCCGCGTCGAGCCCTTCCAGCCACAAAGCCGCATCGTTGAGGATCTTGCGCTGGGCGTCGTTGAGGCTCTTCCACTTGTCGAGATTGACCAGCACGTTGACTTCGGCACCGTAGAAGCCGGGATTGACCCGGAATTTGGTGGCCTTGTCCCAGCCCAGATCGAAGATGCCGCTGAT
>JBGSSZ010000158.1:0-22238 GCA_041736785.1 Limnoglobus sp. | reverse complement strand
AGCAACACGACCTCATCGAAGTATTCAGCCACGGTCCGCAGGTCGTGATGGACCGCGATGACGGTCTTGCCCTGGTTGCGGAGTCGCCGCAGCAGGTCGAAGATGATCCGCTCCGTGGCCGCATCAACGCCGGCCATGGGTTCGTCCATGAAGTAGACGTCAGCATTTTGCGCGAGAGCCCTGGCCAGGAACGTCCGCTGCTGCTGACCGCCGGAGAGTTGCCCGATCTGCCGACTGGCAAGATCGCTCAGCCCCACTTCGCCCAGGCACTCGCGGGCCCACTCGCGGTCTGCACGCCGTGGCCGACGGAACCAGCCAAGCTTGCCGTAGGTGCCCATCAGCACGACATCGAGCACACTGACGGGGAAATCCCAGTCGACACTCTCACGCTGCGGTACGTAGCCGACGCGACGTCGCACTTTGGGCACTGGCTCACCGAAAAGATGCACCGCACCGCTGACGATGGGCACGAGGCCGAGAATCGCTTTGATGAACGTGCTCTTCCCGGCACCGTTTGGCCCGATGATGCCGACCAGGCTCGGTGACTCCAGCGACCAGTCGACATCCCACAGCACCGGTTTGCGATGATACGCGACCGTCAGATCATGCACTTCCAGCAGCGGAGCTTTCACTTGAGAGCCTTCACGATCGTGTCGACGTTGTGCTTCACCATGCCGGGATAGCTGCCTTCGGGCGTGCCGTCTTTACCCATGGCGTCAGAGAAGAGTTCGCCGCCGATCACGACCGTGTGCCCGCGAGCGCGGCAGCCTTCCAGCAGTGCCCGCACGTTCTTGTCCGACACGCTCGACTCGACGAACACTGCCTTGATCTTTCGCGCGACGAGGAAATCAACGAGTTCGTTCACTTCCCGCACTCCCGCTTCGCTCTCGGTGCTGATCCCCTGGATGCCTTTCACTTCAACATCGTACGCACGCCCGAAGTAGCGAAACGCATCGTGAGCCGTCACCAGCACACGGCGGTCTTTGGCGACAGTTGCCAGTTGTGTCTTCGCATAGTCGTCAAGCTTCGCCAATTCCGCCTGATAGGCGTCGGCTCGCGACTGATATTCCGCCGCGTGCTTCGGGTCGAACGCCATCAGTGCATCGCGGACAACCCCCGCCGCCTGACGCCAAAGCGACACGTCGAACCAGACATGCGGATCGTACGCTCCCGCGGCTGTCTCGAGAACGCTGCCGTCGCTCAAATGCTCCGTGACGGCAAACGTCGGTTTCTTCCTCGCCAGGCGGACAAAAACGTCGGTCATCTTCCCTTCGAGGTGCAGCCCGGAATAGAAGATCGCGTCGGCATCACCCAGGATCTGCACATCCCCTGGCGAAGCTTTGTAGAGGTGCGGATCGACTCCCTCGCCCATGATCTGTGTGACCGCGACACGATTGCCGCCAATCGTGCGTGCGAGATCCGCGACCATGCCTGTTGTGCAAGCGATCCGGATCGGGTAACTGCCGGCATAGACTTTCTCGACAGAGATCGGGCCGCCTGCTGGGTGTCCATCGGGATTGGCAGGACTGCTCCCACTACAACCGCTGAGGAAAGCCAATAGCAGGGGCAAAGCTGGTGCTGCCAAGCGTGTTCTATGGATCATTGATCATAATTAGGTAAGACTATTCTCGTTTGTTAGTCTAGACGAATTCACTGCGATGTCAAGCACTTTTTGCTTCATTCAAGAGCTCTGGCGATGGTTCTGGTTCAACGACCGCTGAGTGCGGGAGGGTCCTGATCCCCTGCGGCTACACAATGAGCATAAAATAGGTCGATGCTCGTCCCCGATCTGCTCGAATCCAATTTAGATCTTGTCTTCTGCGGGACGGCACCCAGTCGCGCATCCGCGGCGGCGAAGGCCTACTACGCCAACCCGGTCAATCGCTTCTGGAGCGTGCTGCACGAGGTGCAGTTGACGCCACGACGGTTTTTGCCCAGCGAGTACCCGCAGTTGCTCACTCTTAAAATCGGCCTGACTGATCTGTGCAAAACGCACAGCGGCAACGACGACGAACTCCCCACGGATGCCATCGAACCGGAAGCCCTTCGCCGGAAAATACTCCTGCACGCGCCGCGATTGCTGGCGTTCACCAGCAAGACCGCGGCTCGCCTGGCACTGGGTCGGACTGCGGACTACGGCCTCCAAGCCGACACCATCGGCGTCACGCAGCTCTTTGTCTGCTGCTCCACCTCGGGCCGGGCCCGCCGCTTCTGGCAGCAAGCGGTCTGGGAAGACCTTGCCGCATTGGCGCGACAGTTGCAAATGTTTCGCCATGAACAATTCTGAGCCCCGACCGGAGATGCATCGCTGGGCAGCGATGGCTCTCCTGACGCTTGTAGGGATCTACATCTGCTATCGCCTTGCAGAACCGCTGATCCCCGCTCTAGCATGGGCCGCTGCGCTGGCGGTCATCGGCTGGCCCCTGCACCGCTGGCTGGCTGGCGTCATTCCGCATCGCACGATCGCAGCCGCGCTCAGCACAGTGATTGTCGTTGCAGCGATTGCAGTGCCGATAGTTTTGGTGACGTTGCAACTGGCGGAAGAGTTCAAAAACGTCGTGAAGTGGCTGGATCATCAAGCCGCGAATGGAGACTGGCGCGAGCACGTTGCAAAGATCCCCTATGTCGGCGAAGCGATTGCCAACGTGGACGGGGACGACATCCGCAGACGGGCAGAGGCACTGGGCAAGCGTCTGGCAGAAGGTTCGGGTCACTTCGCCGGTGGGATGGCAGACTTTCTGCTGCAGTCGCTCGTGGCCGTGTTTGTGATCTTCTTTTGCTTCCGCGATCGCGAGCAACTCATGCAACAGGTCCAGCAGCGGTTGCCGCTGGACCGTACCGGTTCCCGCCACATCCTGAACCGCGCGTCGGATGCCATTCACGCTACGGTGTTCGGCACGATGCTGACCTCCATGATCCAGGCCGTCACGGGGAGCCTGCTGTTCTGGGCCCTGGGCCTGCCCGCACCGGTGCTCTGGGGCGCGGTCATGTTTATTCTCGGCATCCTGCCCGTGCTGGGAGCCTTCTTTGTCTGGGTGCCGGCCGCAATCTATTTCATCGCCAACGATCAATGGATGGCTGCCCTCGCACTGGTGGTGTGGGGCGTCATCATGGCCGGGCCGATGAGCAATTACGTCTATGCTGCCGTCGCCGGAAACCGCCTGCGGCTTCACCCGATTCCGACGCTGATCGCCTTCATCGGCGGGCTCGCCGTCTTCGGCATCAGCGGCATGGTGCTCGGTCCGTGTGCACTCGCCATGACTATCGCACTCATCGACATGTGGCGGGACGAACCAGAGAGCATCGCGGTTCCGTAAGATGCCTGCACTCACACCACAAGGGGAATTCAGTAATGCCGAAGCTCACTGTCGAAGAAGTCGGAACGTTTGATGTCGCTGCGGGCAAGCGGCTGGTGAATGCCCTGACGGACGACGCCGGCGTCGATCAACTTCACGCCTGCGGTGGCAACGCCCGCTGTACGACCTGTCGCGTGGAGTTTGTGGCAGGCGAGCCCGACAAGATGACCGCCGCGGAGAAGCAGGTGCTGGCCACGAAGGGTGTCAGTGGTGTCCGGCTGAGTTGCCAGATCGCCTGCGACGCAGACATGACAGTGCGGGCCATCAGCCGACTTGCCGGTAGCGGCCGCGTTGATTGCGGTGGCCGCCCCGACGACGCCATCACTCCACCGCCAGTGTGGGAATCGAAGTAGCGAAAGAGAAGAACGCGGATGGAGCGCAGATCAACGACGGATCTGCTCTGCATCCGCATTTTTTGTTGTCAATCGTTGGACTGCAGCGACGCCGACAGCACCTTGGCAATCCGCTCCTTCGACTCCTGCAGGTGCGCGAGCGTGGTCTCATCCACGTCGGGCTTGGTCTTGAGCAAATTGTCGATGCGAGCGTTCAACTCGTTCAGATGATAGCGGGCCAGGCTGCGGGCATCCGGTGGCAGTGAACTGCTATCGCCACCCATCATCGCCAGCAGCGACTCCATCAAGTTCGCACCCGACGAGGGTTTGTCGCCCAACACGAGGTTGCTCAGCTTCTTCAGGTGGGCCCGCTGCAAATTGCGGCGGATCGTGCTCGAAGCGTATTCCTTTTTCTCGCCGTTCTTCGGCAAGTCCGACCAGACGCCATCGGTCACACTGCGGAACACCTCGGCCACTGTCACCGCTTTCTCCGCGGGCAGAGCTTTCAAACCATTCGTCTGCACGCGCTGCAGAGTCTTGGGGCTGAGCAACTGGTTCATCGCCGTCTTCTGAATGCTCAGCACGCGGTCGTAGAGCGGGAAGTCGCTGGTCGCGACGTCGGCACCCCAGTGGCTCCAGCGATCGACTGCCAGCTTGCGAAGCAGTTCTGGCGGAAACTGGAACGGTTTGTCGTCGAATATTTTCTCCTGGAGAAATTTCAACGCCGCACGCTGCTCGGCTGCGGTCAAGGGCACCAGCGGGTCGCGACCTTTGGGATCATCGCGGTGATCGCGGTACGCGTGCTCGCCACCGACATACTTCGAGATCAGATAGGCACCGTTGCCATATTGCGACAACAGCAGTCCGAACGCGACGCGCGTGCGCTGATAGCCTTCGCCATCTTCGACCACGCGGGTCGCCATGGTCTTCATCAGGTCCTCGGCCGCGATCATGCGATCCTGCGAGAACTTGAGCACGTCACTGCCCATGTCGAAGCGGTTGATGAACGGATCCGCGGTGAGCACGACATCTTCATCGGTGCCGTAGTCGAGGCCGGGCGTCCCCGCGCCGCGACTGGCGATCTTCTTGAGATCCGCCGACTCCGCGCCGCTCATCGGCTTGTAGCCGTACTCGATTGCCCAATAGTCGTAGGGCCCGAGCGTGGTGGTGAAGTAGTCGCCCTGCTTGACGCCCTTGGGTGCGAGGTTCACCGGGCAGTAGTCCATGACCGAGCCCACAAGACCCTGCGACCGCGTGAGTTTGGTGTCGTGAAGCTGATCGTGCCGCAGCATGGTGCTGCCCTTGAAATTGTGCCTGAGGCCGAGCGTGTGGCCGACTTCGTGCATCACGACTTCCTTGACTGCCTGGGCAATGAGTTCGTCGATGATCTTGTCCTTCTCCTTGGCTTTGGCGTCTTTGTCTTTTTTGTCGTCCTTGCCCTTCGCAGCCTGCTCGGCGTCGACGAGAGCCATGGCGGCCATGCCGAGTTCGAGCTTCATGTGGTTTTCGCACTGGCAGACGCCCTGTCGGATCGCGGCGAGCCGGATCGCCTGCACATTCGGAGCCTTGGCGGCATCGTTCCAACCCACGCGGGAAGTGCCGCGGTGCAGCAGATTGTGATCGAGGCCCCAGCCCATATCCATCGCCTGGATCGGGCTGGCCGGCTCGAATTCCTGTGCGTTCATCCGCAGCACCTGGCGCTCGTGTTTCCAGTAGCGGATGAAGTCGCCGTCGAAGATGATGTCGGCGTCCATGATCTCGCCGGTGAACGGATTGGCCCGCGACGGTCCCATGGCGAAGGCGCGATCCGTTGTAATCCAGCGAAACGTGTTGTAGTTCATGTCTTCGGGATCGAATTCTTCATCGTCGCGCTGTTGCACGACTTCGATGGCGTTGCGGAAGCCGATCTTTTCAAAGGCCTTGTTCCATTCGAGGATGCCATCCTGCACCGCGGCACGGTATTCGTGCGGCACGGTCTTCTCGATGTAGAACTTGATGCTCCGCCGCGGCACCGAGAGCCGGCCTTCGGTCATCGGTTCGGCGGGGTCGAGTCGCCAGCGATTGACATAACGCACAAACGCCGTGTCTTTGCTCGTGCTGGAGTAGTCTTTCAGCGCAGTGACGAAGTAGCCCACGCGGTCATCGGCGACGCGTGGCGTGTAACCACCGTCGGGGAGTTCGCAGAGGCCGTAGTGTACTACGATGGTCTTGCCGCGGTCGTCGATCGTGCTGTCGTCGGAGCGACCGCCGACATACGTTGCCTGAATCTCAAGCTCGATGTTGCGTTTGAAGGCTTTGACCATGTGCCAGATACTGCGGCTGGCGTCGAAACGGCCCATGCCGAGCTGGCCGAAGTCGCTCATGAAAATGTCGTTCAGGTTCAGCAGCACGCCCTGTGTCTGTGGATTGATGGCGGCGATCTTCAGCGACATCAGCACCGAGTCGGCATAGGTGATCTCCACCGCTTTGGCCGTGGGTGAGCCACCCTTGGCCTTGTGATGCACGTTGCGGCGAATCAGATGCACCTTGTCGCCGTGACGCTTGAAGAGCAGCACCCATTGTTCATCGAAATTGAGCGTCATCCCGCCGAGCCCGCCGCCCTGAGCGATGGCGATCGGGCAGAGTAGCAGCTTGCCGAAGTGCTGGGGCTGAAGCTCGGCGTAGACGTTTTCATCCTTCTGATAGATCTTGAACAGCCCCTCCTGCACCTTGGCTCCCTTGGCGATGTTGCCGAACTCCGCGATGAGGGGATTGCCCCGCCGCGGGCTGTCGCCATCGAACATGGGCACCGCGTTTTCGGGCACCTGTGCTGCACTCGGGCGGATCAGGACGACACCGGTGAGAGTCAACATCGCCGACGCCACCAACAGTTGGCGTTTCATGGGGAATCCTCGGGTGAAACACAATTCCGTACTGCCACGGTAATTGCAGAACGGGGCCTGTGCAAGTCTTATGTAGCCGGCGGGACGCATTCTTTTCGCCAGACGGTCCAGATTTACCAGTCTGCATGGCTGAAGCTGCCATTTTCCAGTAATTCGTTTGACGGACGCGCGATCGTCGCTTTCAATGAACGCCGGAGGGTGCCATCATGATGCGGACACTTTCGATGCTGGCAATGACCGTGGTGGCATCGGCTGCCGATGAGCCGATGGTTCCCCAGTCACTGCCCAAAGCGCAGCAAACCTTGCTCCTGAAATTCCTGAACGAACACAGTACGCCCGAGCGATATGTCCCGGCGGCGGCGAAATTCGTCGACACGCCACCAAGCCCGGCAGAGGTTGCGATCGCGGCGTCCAAAGAAAAACCGATCCGGCAGTACACCGTGCAGATCACGCCGCACCGCCCGGTACCCGGCTCCGAAAGTGTAAACAAAGCCGACGTCTATTTCTATCGCCCGAACCCCGAGAAAGGGAAGCAGGGGCTGACGGTCAAGCACACCGTCGACCTCGCCACGGGTAAGCAGATCGGCGAGACGGAAGTGCTCACCGCGGCTCACACGCCAATCTCCCGCGAGGAGTTGAGCGAGAGCGTGACCCTGGCGAAAGCTGATCTCCCCGCGCTCAAAGCACTTTACGCCGGTCGCGAGGTGAAATGGGAATACCTGCAGATGAAGATCAACCGCAAGAGCCCGACCGCCGATCCCGGCGACCGTGTGCTGCGGATCGTGTTCACCTCAGCCGACGCCGAGTCTGATGCCGCACCGGTGCGAGCCATTGTCAACCTCACCAAAGGCACGGTCCTTCTGGATGACCGCTAGCAGCCACAAGGACCGATATGCAACACCGCATTCTCGCCGTCGTCTTCGCACTCGCTGTTGCACTCTGTCTGGCGATCAGCACCGGTGCCCAGGACGTTCCGCAGCCCAGGCCCAAGGCCCCCACGCAGTCGTTGCCGTCCAACATCGTCAAGCAGGGATTCCCCGCGGCGGGTTACGATCCCAGTCATCCCGAGCGCAGCGACTCGGCGTGGGAGATCGAGTGGGAACTCACTCATCCGAGCAATCGGCCCTCTTATCCGCCGGGCAGCGTGCTTCGCATCAAGAGCGCGAAGTTTATGTGGAAGGACAAAGCCGGCAAGCCGCAGTGGATCACGGTCGTGCGGATGCTCGAGATCGGCGAGATCTATGTACCGTACGACAACGGTAACACAGCGTTTCTCGACGTGCACGACATGAGCTTCCAGATGACGCCTGCCCGCAAGGAGTTTCTCGGCCCGAATTGCGTCGCACCCGGCGAAGTCCTCAAGAGTGACAACCCCGCTTGGAACAACACCGTGCACAAGGAAGTCCACGACGACGGCGTGCGCTGGATGAGTGCCGAGACCAGCGGCCGCAACGTCATCGCCGACCGTGTCCGCCGCGGAGAGAAGCTCACACTCTGGGGCACATACTACGGAGCCAACTACCGCTACATCATGGAATATCACTTCACCGACGACGGCTGCATTCGCTGCCGCATCGGACCGAGCGGCCGCAATATCTTCAGCCGTCAGAAGGACCTCGGCGACACCCACCTGCACATTGGTTGCTGGCGTATGGAGATGGACCTCGGCGACCCGAAGAACAACGACATCCTGCTCGCCCGTCGTGTGCTCGACGAGGAGAAGGAGAAGTTCACGCAGGTCGTGAAACCATTCAGCAAGAACGCACTGAACGAGGCCTGCGAAGGGAGCACCCGCTGGGTGCCGGAGGATTTCACTACGCTGCGCATCGCCAGCCGCAGCCGCAAGAACAGCCACGGTCGCCCGGTGAGCTACGATGTGATTTCCGAGCGCTACGGTGCCAACCGCCAGCTTCAGCCCGAAGGCGGCACCTACGACGCCAACCTCGATTTCGTCAATCAGGATTTCTGGGTGACGCGCACGGAGAGTGGTTTCACCGATTTCATCGACGTGCCACGATACGCGCGGGAGAAACGATCGCTCACCGGCCAGCCCACGACGATCTGGCTCAGCACGCCCGCACTGCATAGTGCCCGCACCGAGGATTTCGACATCGCGGACGGGACTAACAGCTACGGCGGTGTCGCCATCACCACCTGGGCCGGCTTCACGCTCAAGCCACGCGACCTTTTCGATGGCACGCCGCTCTACACACCAAAGCGGCGCGGCAGCCGCTGACCGTCAGGCCATGCGTTCGACCTTGGTGTGTTCGTCCAGTGTGACCGAGGCGAGTTCGCCATTCTCTTTGGTGAAGTGAATCGTCGGCACAATCACATCGTCCACTGCAACACGATCCGTGGTGATCCCGGTGGCGAGATAGTTGATGCCGCGGAAGGTGCCCGTCGCCACCGCGGGCCAGGAGCGCGAGCCGACACGCACCGTCTGCGTGATGCGGAGCCTGTCGCCGGGCTTGAGTGACTGAATCTCACTGACGACCGCGTCGGCCAGCCGTCGCGTGGGAAGCACAAGTTTGTCCACGCTCATTCCTCCACCTTCACCGGCGTGCCGCAGAACAGATCACTGCGATCAGGATAAGGCCTTAAACTACAGATGGCCAATCAATCATCCACTGCATAGGGTTCTGAGGCTCTGAGCAGGCGCGACCATTCACTTTGCAAGACTCGTTCGACCAGCATTTGCTTCTCGTCGATGCGGGTGCATCGGCCTGGCAGTAGCTTCGGCAGAATGTCTATTGGAATGCGCAGGCTTTCCGCGTCCTTGCTATGCCCGACCAACATGAGCCATTCCACATCGGGGAGCAAGTAATCGCAGTCGTACGTGAATGCTGAGATTCGCATTTCGTTGCCTGTGTCGTCTTTCCTAACCACCATTGCATTCGCTGAGTAGTAGCGATCATCCGCATCCACGTACTGCACGTAGCGGAATCTCTTCATGAACCGATCAAGAAAGGAGAGCGAAGAATCCTCGTGTTCGAGCTCTGCCATCAGTTTGGGGCCGACGTAGAATGGTCGGATGCAGCCTACAAGCTGGAGTGAATCGTACTCTTGATCCACCATCATCTGCCGGACCACCTGCAACCCCCCTTCATTTTCCGATTGTATCCACTCGGGTCCATAAGCATCCTCAAGGTCATGGCGGCTGGTCATTGAGCCGTCTTCGCCGCGGATTTTCTTGCCAGCCAGTTCTGCGACACTGGTCAGATAGCGGAAAGCGAGGCCATAATCCTCAGGGCTCGCCAACGTATTGATTCTTACGCTGAATTCGTCGTTCTCGAACGAAACCTCACACCCGCGCGTGCTCTTACCAGGCCGATAGAAATGTCGAACGGAGTCCTCGTCCCATCGACGGCTACGAGCTGGTTCCTCGTCCTCGACAAGGCGCACGTTCTTCAATCCCAGACCACTGAGTACGCTCCTGTAGTCCGGAGCGGAGGTACGGACGGTGAATGAAAAACTCATTTGCTCGTCCTCTGCTGGCGGATCGCGTGCACACCCTTCTTGTTCGACGTCACCACATCGTGCAACCCGTCGCCATCGAGGTCCACGACGACGAACTGCGTGCCGATGCCGCTGTCGTTGTCGATGACCTGTGGCGTGAAGCTGATACTACCATCCGCGGCTTTCTTCGCCTGCAGCCAGTAGATCATCGCCGGCTTGTCGGAGCCGGGCTCGTTCTTGCCGTGTGACCACCAGCGTTTGCCCGTCACCAGATCCTGCAGACCGTCGCCATCAATATCACACATGACGACCGCGTGCGTCTCACTGAGCAATTTGGGGAAGAGGTCTCGCTTGATGAAGTTGTCGCCGCGTCGCTCGAGCTTCCAGATCCCGAAGCGATGGGCGGACGTGCAGATGATGTCGGCATTGCCGGTGCCGGTCGTGTCGTAGGCGTGCATGTCCGCCACGGCGTCTCCGAACTGAAACGGATGAAATTTCCAGGGCGTGACGCCATCGGCTTTGGCCGGTTGCTCCCACCAGCCCCCCTGCCCTTTGGTGTTGGTACCGCTGGTCATGACGTCGGGTTTGCCGTCGCCGTTCAGATCGCCGACACCCAGTCCGTGGCTGAATTTCATGGTGCCGGGGATCGGATTGTCTTTCGACGCGGGCCCGCTGATCGGGTGCATCTCCCATTCGCGAGTCGGGTCAACACCCGGTGTGAAGTAGGCCATCTGTCCGAGGTTTTCAGCTTCTTTGACGCCCTTCGGCTGGAAGCCCATAATGAGCACACGCTTGCCGGTGCCGAGGAGATCCTTACAGAGCGGTGTTTCGTTGCAGGCACTGTGCCAGAGGATGTGCTTCTTCCAGTGGCCGTCTTGACCCTTCGGATTTTCGAGCCAGAAGCAGGGCCGACCGGGGAAATCGATCACGATCGCATCGGGAAAGCCGTCGCCATTGAAGTCGTCGCAGAAGACGGCGAATGAGTGGCTGTAGCCGTTGAAGCCGTCGCCGTAGTCGCCGGGTTTCTGCATCTCGTGTGAAGTTTTGAAGTCCGGCCCCTCATACCAAAGCTCGCCATTGAGGATGTCGAGCTTGCCATCCTTGTTCACGTCGGCAACGGCGACGCCTTCGGACCGGAATTTGGGATCCACATGCTGCCGCGTCCAGGTCATGGGCTTGGCATCGGCAAGCACGGGCAGTGCAGTCAAAAGGAGGGTGCAGAGTCGCAGCATGGGAGATTGCCCCAAAAATGGTATTGCAGCAATGATACGGCTGCCAATCGGGATTGAAACTTTTTCCAGTACTACCTATGCCCGCGGTGGAACTGAGGATTGAGAATGCGCTCTGCCGGTCTGCTGCTGCTCTGTGCGCTGCCCGCCTCGGCACAGGTCATGCTGTTGGAAACGCCCGCCGCCAAAGCGGTCCGCTGCGAAATCTCCATGACCCTCGCGGCGACGATGAAATTCGATCGTAACCAACGCATCGAATCACTACCGCTCGCGGCAACCGGCACGCACAAATACCTCGAGCAGGGCGCACAGCGAAAGTATCTGGTAGCAAGGGCCACGACTTCGATCGGTGCGGAACGCGGCGAACGGACGCTGGCGGAGAACCATCGGCTGATCGCCTTCGATCGTGGCGAGCCCTACAGCCCGCAGGGGCCACTCACACGCGACGAACTCAGCCTCGTCTCCGAGCACTTCGATGCCATGCAGTTGTCGTCCCTGTTGCCGGGCAAGAGTGTCGCCGTGGAAGGCACGTGGCCGATCGCCGATCAGAGCGTCGCCCGGGTCTGCCTGTTCGACGGTGTTCTCAAGAACACGTTCATGGGCAAGCTCGAAGAAGCCACTGATACACTCGCAGTGTTCACCATCAGCGGGGCCGCGGAAGGGCTGGAAAACGGAGCGAAAGTCAAAGTGACCGTCACCGCTCGCGGTGAATTCGACATCAAGACCCGACTCGTGAAGTCCATCAAGTGGGAGCAATCCGACGAACGCGAGCAGGGGCCTGTCAGCCCGGCAATGGATGCCAAGGTGACGGTCAGTATCGATCGCGCACTGACCGACGAAACGCTGAAGTCGCCCGAGGTCAAAGCCGCCAGTATCCCGCACCTGCTGCAGCTACGGCATCGCGATGCTGGCTATGAACTCCTGCACGAACGCGACTGGCACACCGTTGCGCACACGGAGACTCACCTGGTGCTGCGTCTGGTCCGCAGCGGTGAACTCATCGCACAAGCCACGATCACGCCCTGGAAAAAGACCGACGCCCAACCCAGCGACGCGGTGAAAGAATTCGTCGAGGCCACGCAGAAGCAGCCCGGCTGGGTACCGTCGAAGGTGCTCTCCAGTGCCGTGTTGCCGAGCGAGAGCACTCGCACAATCTTCCGCCACGTCGTGCTGGGCAAGCAGGACGAAATCGAGGTGGTGCAGTCGTTTCATTTGATTACAGCGTCTGACGGTCGCCGCGTGGTGGTCACCTGCGTGGCCCGGTCGGAAGTGCTGGAAAAGTTGGGCAGTCGCGATGCGGCACTGGCTGGTGCCATCGACTTCCCACCCGCGAAGTAAGCGTCTGACTCGCCGAACTTCGCGTCTGCCGTTATCGTAAATGCAGGAGGCGTGCGTCAACGACATGCGGATCGGCGTCATCAGCGATACTCACGACCGCCGCGAACTCGCGGCGGAGGCCGTGCGCCTGCTCGGTGAGGCTCAGGTCGAACTGATCCTGCACTGTGGCGACATCGAATCGGTCGAGACCGTCGCCACCTTCCAGCCCATCCCGACGCATTTCGTCTTTGGCAACTGGGACAAGGATCGCCCCCCGCTCACGGCAGCCATCAAAGCCATTGGCGGTCATTCGCACGACTCCTTCGGAGCGCTCGAACTCGCCAGTAAGCGAATCGCCTGGGTCCACAGTCACGAACGCAACAAGTTCTACGAACTCGAACACTGCAACTACTTCGACTACCTCTTCTACGGCCACACCCACGTTCGCGAGCAGCACCGCACCGGCAAAACGCTGGTCGCCAATCCCGGTGCGCTGTTCCGTGCCAATCCGAAGACTTGCATTGTGCTCGACCTCGTCAGCGGGGAACTCAAGCCGATCATCCTGCCGACGCTGACCAAGCCTGGCGATTCACTGGTGTCGCCGGGACTCGACCGCACTTCGCCGGAACTGCCCACACTTCCTCCGGATCACTGATCCGGGTTGACAGCTTTTCGATTCTGAGTCATTCTCCCGCTCACGTTCGCCTCATGCGAAGTGCCAGCAGGAGGAATTGCAGTCTATCACCGCAGTTGAGATTGTTTCTTTGTTCCGAGTGGCTATCCTGCCGCACGGTTCCATCCCCGGCCGCTGACGTGAACGCAACGACGGAGCACGCTGGCCGCCTTCACCGATCGAATAGGAACACCCATCATGTTTCGTAGCATTCTGTCCCGCTTTTGTGCCGCCGCTCTGGTCGCGGCTGCGAGCCTCGGCACCGCCAACGCCGGCCTGCTGCCGGTCTCGGTCACGGTCACACCGGAGTCCGGGAACTTCCGCTGGACTTACGCCATCGTCCTGCCGACTGACATGAGTCTTCAGGCTGGCAACTACTTCACCATCTACGACTTCCAGGGCTATGTCGCCGGTGGCGATAAAGCCCCGTCGGGTGACTGGACCTTCTCCGCCGCCGACAACGGCCCCACACCCGACCTGCTGCGGCCCAACGACGACGAGACGATCACCAACCTCACTTGGACCTACAACGGTCCGACGATCCCGAGCGGGCAGATCGGCCTCGGCAATTTCTGGGCGATCTCGCAGTTCGGCACTGGAATGAGCGATTCGTTCACCGCCATCACCGCCCGCACGTCGGATGGCCTCGCCGACAGCAACATCACAGAGACCCAGGTTCCGGTCGGCACCAACCCGCCTGACCCGAACACGGTTCCCGAGCCCATGACGCTGGTGATGGCCGGTCTCGGCCTGCCGCTGGTCGGCCTCGTCCGCCGCTTCCGCAAGTAAAAAATGTGCTGCGTCCAATCCGGAGCCGGCAGTGGGATTCGTCCCGCTGCCGGCTCCTTGCGTTGGCTGAACCCGCTTCTCAACTCGATTCCAAGGTCATTTTACTCATCGTTGCATCACACCTTTGGCAAGAGTGATCAGTCCAATCATGAACAGGATGGGAGGATAAAAATAGATGCGATCGAGTACCACAATTCCAAGTACGAACCAGCCTGCCGCGACACCCATGGCAACGCATCCACTACTCACCAGCGTGCGGTCGTAAGGACGCGGCGGGGGCCGCGATGAATGATGATGGACGAAGCTCCAATCATGGGGTTTGTCCTCGGCTACAAACTGGCTGCGAACAGATGGAGACCTCAGCACCGCTGGTGAGTGCGGAGTTTGCAGTTCGCTATCGGTCTGGACATTTTCGGGAATCTGCACATCGCCTTTGCAGACGGGGCATTTCAGAGTACGTCCTGCCAGCATCGGCGGAGCGTCGAGTGTGTGCCCACAGCCGACGCAACATGCTTTACTCATAAAGCGTCCGATCACCATTACCGGGATGCTTGAAGTCTCGTCGCTGACCTGTGGACGAGCACCAGTCAGTTCATTTCGCGGCATCACGCACCACTGCGTCAAATTTCGCGATGAGTGCGGTGGAGGTCGCAAACAGTGCCTTGCCATTTCGCACCACCGGGATAAGTACGCGTTTCCCGCCGGCAGAGCGCACTTCCAGATCCACACTCGGCTTGCTGTCCATTAAGGCCATCACTCGGCAATCGAGATTCATGGCGAAATTGCTTTCAGAGATCATCAAGATGTTGGCGTCGGCAAGCTTGATCGTCGAAGGCACGGAGATCACCACCGGCTCCACGCAGGACCTCCGCGGGTCACCGTTGATCAGCAGACGGTTGGACGTTCGATCCAGCTTATCGGAAAACAGAAAGCGTCCACCACCCGACGCATGGATGAAATGAGTTTTGGTGTTGATCTCGCGCAGATCGACTTCGACACCCGCGTCCAGCACGAGCCCGACACTGGCATGCTTCAAGCCATTGGCTACCTGCATCTCGATGAACGGCTCGGACACACTCGCAGTCGCGATCATCCCGGGTCCACCGTTGCGCAGCGATGACAAAGACTCGCGGAAATCGGGCTCGACCCGCGAGAACGACTTGATATCGGGCGAGGAGATGCGGAGCCGATCTGTGCCGGTGAGTTTCAGGCGTGCGCTGGAGCCGTCGACCCCGATGTTAAGTCGGGATTGCGAGAGGCTCACAACCGCCGCAATCCCGACGTTTCCCTGCTCGTTGAGTGCATTGTAAAACCGGTAAGAATTCCGCTGGGCGGAGTGAGCACCCCACTCGACGATCTGGGCTGCACGAGCCTCGGGGTCCTTGCTGAACAAGTCCCCGAGTTCAATTTCCTTCGCCAGTGTCTTCATCGACGCTTCCAGTCGCCGAATCTCCTGCTGGTCCCGCAGGTCGTCCGTCTGTTGGCCCGGTGTGAGTGGCGGTATGCTCTGCTCGACGCAGCACGCCTTTACCGACCAATAGAGTTGTTCGCACCTGCTGGCGATGACTCTGTCGCGGTTCGTCCGCAACATCCGCTCCATGCAAAGTCGGAAATCTTCGACTTCCTCCGCTGTCAGATGCGACAGCGACTTGTGCAACACGGCCAGTTTCGCACGTTCTATTTCACTCGGGTTGTCCAGTGCCTGCAACCGTTGATAGGACGCATACATTGCCCGGCTCTGTTCATACTTCACCGACTCGGCTTTCAGCTTGGCACATTGCTCGCTGTGAGAATTCGCCTTCTGGCGATCCACCTCGATCAAAACTCGCAGCGCTGCAGAACGCCGCACCTCACGTTGTTTCTCGAGTCCGCTCAATTGCCTGGAAGCGGCTCGCAGTTGTTCGTTCTTCGCACGCTCCGCCTTGATCAAGTCGATGAGTTCGCGCTCGCTCTTTCCGCTCGCTGTCATCAACAGAGCGAGTCGAGTCGATGGTTTACCGCGACTGTCGTGAGCAAATTCGAGAGGAATGGCAGCCCGAAGTGAGGTCCCGAGGATGAAATCATCTGCGTTGATGGTTTCCAGCACTTGGATTTGGCGAACACCGCGATATTCGACCATCGCCGCATTGGAGCTTTCGTGCGGCGTGGTCTGAAACTGTTTGCGGTCCTGAGCGGTCGCCAGAGTTGCCAACGCGAGCAGGACGAAGATGGAGTGCCGCGGCATAATGATCGCAACCTCGAATTTGCCAATTCGAGTATATCATGAGCCGCGGCAAAAGCACGTTACTTCACGTCCAACCCGATGCTCTCCGAGTGGCTGTTGAATTCGGGTGCATACATGCACTCGATATTGGCCACGCCGGTGGGATACTTCCCGCGATGCTGCACCCGCACGCTGTACTCGAAGACGTACGTGCCCTTCGGCAGGTAGTCGATGAAGAAATGCGTCGCAGTATCCTTGGTACTCTCGTAGTAATACAGGCCGTCCTGGAACTTGTACTGGCTGAGCACGTTGGTCGGCTCGGTGCCGCTGCCGCGGTAATCCTTCATATGGCAGTACTCCATGTCGCGGTCGGTCCTCAAGACGATCCGCACCACGATTTCATCGCCAACATCCACCTGGCCTTTCACCTCGGTCAGTACCGGACCTTTTTTGGTGTAGGTCTTCTTGAACAGTTTCTTTTCCAGCTTCAGCGGTGTCCCCTCGTGCGGGGTGACCTTGCTCATGTCCTCCAAATACTGCCAGTGCACGCTGCCCCAACTCACGCCGGGGTCGGTCTTGGTGACGGTGATCTTGCCCATCTCGGGCTTGACCTCGCCGCGTAGGAATTTCTCTTCGTAGAACCCGGTGCCGGCTTCAACGTTCTCAGGCTTGATCGCCACGCCGGCGAGTTTCACTTCCACCAGCGCGTCCGAACTCAACAGATTCTTATTCCGCATCAGCAGTCCATAGACAGCATCCGCGGTGGCTTTGGTCGTCTTCCAGTTCTGTGTCTGCTTCTGCTTCAGCAGCCAGACCTTGCAATCCTCGACCGCGGGTCCGTCGTTCATCACCTCGTCGAATGCTTCGATCATCATGGCCTGCGTTTCGATCGGGGCGCGGTACCACCAGTAGCTGAGTTCGGTCTCGCGCCAGAACATGCCCATTTCCTCGTTGGACACACTGCGTTCTTTGATGCTGGCCATGATGCCCTGAGCCGCGGGGAGATCGCCGAGGCGCTTCAGAGCGAGAGCCATGTGTGCCTGGCTCTGGCGGTTGGCCAGCTTGAGCCAGTGGTTTTTCGCCTGACGCTGCCAGTAGTCGAGTGCAGCCTGATGCTGCTTCGCCACGGGCTTGTCCGCGAGGAAGAAGCTGCGACCGTACAGATACAGTGCCACGCTGGTGCTGAGGTGGTTATCTTCCGGGTTCTTCGAGTGAGCGAGGATCCACTTGTATCGCTCATCCATCCAGGCATCGAGACTGGTGACAGCCTTGACGGCGGGAGCAACGTCGACCTTCGTGCCGAGGTGACGCAGGCGGCCGAAGCCGGTGGTGATGTAGAGCGTGATGAACTGATTATCCGGGCCGCCGGGGAACCAGGGCCACATGCCGTTTTGCTTCTGCATCTGGGTCAGCTTGGCCAGATTGCGGCTCGTCTCCTCATTCAGTCGGTTGTCATCAAACAGTATGCCGACATTGCGGCGGGCCTGGCTTTCCTTGTCACTGTCCCGCAACCAGGGAGTCTCTTCAATCATCACGCCTTTGAGATCCTGATTCTTGGCGAGCGGTGAATCGAGCGCTGGCGTATTTTTCCAGAGGTCGAAGATGCGGCGGATCTTCGGATCGCTGCCGGCGATGTGCCGGGCCAGTGCGTTCGCATACAACCGGTTGAACACCTGCTCGCTGCACTCGTGCGGATACTCCATCAGATACGGCAGAGCCATCACCGCATACCACGCCGGCTGGCTCGTCATCTGCACGGTGAGCGACTGCGTCTTCAGCGTGTCGCTGTTGGCGGAAGCAATGAGCTTGGTGAAATCGAACGTCTTCGTGCCCGCGTCGCGGATCGGCAGCGGCAGACTCTCCGTCACCAGAATCCGCTTCGAAAGCACGGGGATCACCGCTTCTTCGCCATCGCTCAGGCGGTCGGTCGCACCCACGGCCTTGTACACGATCGGTCCCAGACCGTCGGGCACGTTCAGCGTCCAGTAGAAGCTCTTCGATTCCCCGGCATTGACGTCAAAAGTCTGATCAGCCGAGGTCAGCCCCATCTCGGCATCGAGCGGCTTCAATGTCCGGGCATCCGCGACGCTCAGCCGCACTTTGCCGGTCTGCTTCGTCGGGCTCTGGTTGCTCACCTTCACACTGAATTGCAGCACGTCCCCTTCGCGGAGGAACCGCGGCGGGTTCGGCTGGACCATGAGGTCCTTGGCAGTGACCAGTTCATCGGTGAGCGAGCCGCTCTTGAGATCCCTGGTGTGGGCGAAGCCAAGGAATTTCCATTTCGTCAGTGCCTCGGGCATCGTGAAGACCATCTTCACACTCCCATCCTCACCGGCCGTCAATTGCGGGAAGAAGAATGCGAGTTCGCTGAGGTTCACCCGGGCGGCGACCTTATCCAGGTTCGGCCCGCTGCTGCCAGCCCCGTCTTTGTCTCTCTGGTTCTTGGCGTCGGCGGGACTGAATTCGTTCGCTGTCAGGCCTTCCATCACTTTGCCTTCCGCTTTCCGCATCGACGCTGTCTCGCCCCGCGCCTCGGCGTCCATCATCGGCGCGGGCGCTCCGGGTGCATTACCACCGCCGAAACCCCCACGACCGCTCCGACCGAGGTACATATAGCCCCAGAAATTCTGACTTAGATCCGCAGGTAACGCCCGATAGCTGATTTCGACATGGACATACCGCGATGCCCAATGTCCGGCGATGTGATTGAAGGACTCCGCGTAGTTTTCAAAGCCACTCGACAGATTCGAGTGATCCTGCCGGAAGACGTTGAACTTGCCCAGCCAGTGGTGCGGCAAGTAAGCGTCCAGCGAGGCGTCGTACAGCGTGGCGACCATCTCCGCGACGGCCTTGGCTGCCTTCGGGCCCTGGATAATTGCCGTGAAAGTCTCTTTTTTCGCCGGTTCCAGCTTGCTGACAAACCGCTCCCATTTCACCGTGAGATCCTTGTTGCTCCAGGGTACATCGACATGCCGCTGCTCGAAGTAGGCACGGTTTTCGCGCACATACGTCACGCGAACCGTGAACCCGCCACGCATGGAGTCATTGATGGCTTGCTTAATCTGAATCTGCGTGCGATCGGGATCGGTCCAGAAGCTCTGCAGCTTCGCTCCGCGATGCTCGACTTCGACAAACGCACGACCTTTGTCATAGCCCGTGCCCCAGATGGCCGTGAAGTCGGTACCCGGTTCGAGCGACCACTTCGGAGCCGCGAACACGCTCGGCACTTTCAGATTCAGCTTCGCCTCGTCGGGGTTCAGCACGCGGACATCGGTACGACCCGTGATGGGCTTGCCAAACTTGTCCGCCGTCTCAGCGATCGCCCGATAGAAACCGGCAGCGAGTTTGACACTGATCTCCTTGTTGCCGGTGGCATCGGTTGCAAAGTCCTGCGTGCTGACCACATCGCCGAGTTCCCATGTCTGCGGGTTGGCAGGATCGGGTGTTGGCGGCTTGGGCGGCAGCATTTTGCCGTTGACCCGCCGCGGCGTCGGCGTGGGTCGACCCACCAGATTCGGCCGCTGCACCGTATCGGGGCTCTTGAGTTTGTAGACCTTGATCGTCCCTTTCGCGGCCTGGGGCTCGTTGTCGAGCGTGGTCGTGCGGATGGTGAGCTTCACCGGAGTCTCGGCGACTTGCCAATCCTCGCAAGTCACGCTCGCCTGCAGTGCGGAATAGCCAACGATCACACTGGCCTCGTCGCTGCGGGTCTCGCCGGTGGTGTCTGTCACATCCGCGGTGATGCTGTAGTGGAATCGCGGATCATCCTTTTCCGGGACACTCAGATCGGGCTTCGCTGTGAAAGTGATCGTGAACGAGCCATCCGCTTCCGTGCTGACGCTGCCGAAGCTGATCTCCTGAGCGTTGCCGTGGTTCGGCGGCAGTCGCCAATAGTAGTAGCCGTAGAACCACGGTGCGTACCGCACCTGCCGCGTGACGCGGTACTTGACTTTCGCGCCATTGATCGCGGAGCCGGTGTACGAGGTGGCTTTGCCTTTAAGCGTCACTTCGCCGCCGAGCTTGGCGGGCTCCTTCGGCTTCTCGAGTTTCACCTGGAACTTGGGCCGTTTGTACTCCTCGACGTTGAAGCTCGCGCCGCCACCATCGCCGGGCACCAGGATCTGCATGCGACCCATGAGCCGGTCGCGCGGGGCCGTGAATTGGCCACTGAACGAGCCGAATTCATTGGTGGTGAAACTGGCCTTGGTCACTTCCTTATTGTTCACATCGCGGAACACCACGCTGACCGTGCGGTTGCCCAGCACTTTGTAGTCGTCCACTTTCGTGTCCGCGAGCAGGCTGATGCCCTTGAAGTGAATTGTCTGACCGGGACGATAGAGCGCGCGATCGGTGAAGATGATCGTTTGCGGCCGTATCACGGGTTTATTATTGTTCTTATAGACGTAGTGATCGTTGTGCGTGGCGAGTTGCATGTTCTCCCAGGTGGCGAGCAACAGGTAGCCGCGCTGATTGCCCTCGAGGCTGAAGAGACCGTTGACATCGCTGGCGACAGTCGGGCCAGCCAGATAGCCCCGCCCGTTCGGGTTGCGATACCACGACTGCACTTTCGCATTCACGAGCGGTGCGCCGCTGATGGCATTGAGCACGAAGCCTTCGAGCTTGCCATTTCCCCACTGCGTTCGAATCACCAATGCCAGATCGCTGACCCAGACCGGTGCCATGCTGATCTGATTCTCACTATCGGTAAATCCTTCATTGGTACTGGCAACGATGAAGTAAAAGCCGGGCTTTAGATCGTTGGGCGACGGCCGCTCTTCGGTCTGCTGCTGGTAGTCGAGTGTCGGAGGCAGGTCGTGCTGCCAGGTGAGAACTGGCTCCGCTTTCAACAGCGTTTGCCGTTCGGCGTTGTTCAAATTCTCGGGCCGCCAGCGGTCGTTGGTCAGGCGGCCGGCAAAGTCCATCTTGTAGGCGCGGAACCAGACCTTGCTGAGGTTGCGGTAGTCGATGCGGATTGTCGGCTGGGGATCGTTCCAGACCCGCTCGGTCGTGATGTGGATCGATTTCGCTTCGATCTCGGCGATCAGGTTGTGGCATTGCTTGCCGCCGACGCTCTTGGGGAACGCATTCTCTCCTTGCATGGCGATTTGACGAGCCTCGACCGCGTCCCCCTCGCTCCACACCTGCCGCCCGAGACTGGCCCGAGCCATGGCGGAGAGTTCGTGGTCCGCCCACTTGTCGATGAAGGCCTTGAGAGCCGCTTTGTAGCGTGCAGCTTTGGTCTCGCCGTAGCAGGTATTGAAGCCGTAGCTCAGCCGGTGCAGATCAGCGTCGAGGTAGGCACTCTTGTCCGCGTCGGCTTTGTGAAACAAAAGCAGAGACTGATAGAGCTTGATCGCTTTCAGCTTGGAGGACGATTCATCGGTGGTCTCCGGCTTCCATGCAAGGAACTCGTCCACTGAGCCCAACATCGGGGAATTGGCATCAATCTCGAAGGCATCACTGGCTGCGGCCGCGGCCTGTTCGCCGCTGCGGTAAAACTGCAACGCTTCAAACGCGACGAAGTCGTAGAGCGTCGGGCGGTACCGATCAGGCATTGTTCCCGCAGTCAGCAGTGCCGCATACTCCGCGATCGGCGTGGCTTTCAGTTCCTTCTCGTGCGACAGGGCCTGGGTGAATTGCTTGTCGATCTCTTCGAAGATCCGTGTTAGATCCCAGGTCGTGAAATCCTTGCCCGGCGGAGCCGCCGTCGCGGTGCGACGCATGAAGCGATAGCGGTTCTGTTGGAAGTAGTGCCAGTACCAGTCCGCGAGGATCGCCTGCATGACAGGCTTCATCTCGGCGGGTGCCTTGGCGATCTCCGCCTCCATGCGGGTAATCTTCTCTTCCGGCTTGTTGCCCTGGATGTTGCCCTCGAGTGCGATCTTCTTCCCGATGGCTTTCACCGCCTCGGCGTAGGCTTTGTCTTTCAATGCCGACTCGATGATCGGTTCCAGTTCCTTGATCGCCGTCTGTGGCAGGCCCTTGGCGTTGGCCTCGTCGA
>JBGSSZ010000152.1:0-12758 GCA_041736785.1 Limnoglobus sp. | reverse complement strand
GCTCGACGTGCCGATTGGCCGTGCCGGTGCGACCAAGCGGCAGATGCTTGCACTGGGGAAGGGCACCGCTCAGCACACGCTCATTGTCGGGAAGACCGGCTCCGGCAAGTCGACGCTCCTGCACGCCTTCATCACCAATATCGCACTGCACTATTCGCCCGACGAGCTTGAGCTTTACCTGATCGACTTCAAAGAAGGTGTCGAGTTCAAGATGTACGCCGCGTTGACGCTGCCGCACGCCAAAGTGGTGGCGATTGAGAGCGAACGCGAGTTTGGTCTCAGTGTGCTCCAGCGACTCGACGGCATTCTCCGCGAACGCGGCGAAGCATTTCGCGATGCCGGAGCCAACGACATCGCCAGCTACCGCGAACAGACCGGCAAAGTCGTCCCGCGGATTCTGCTCGTGGTCGACGAATTTCAGATCTTCTTCAACGAAGACGACAAACTCTCGAACGAAGCCGCCCAACTCATCGACCGCCTCGTGCGGCAAGGTCGTGCCTTTGGCATGCACGTTCTCCTCGGCAGCCAAACCCTCGGCGGCTCGAATTCGCTACCCCGCAGCACAATCGATCAGATGGCGGTGCGGATCGCGCTGCAGTGTTCCGACGCCGACGCGCAGTTGATCCTGAGCAAAGACAACACAGCTGCTCGACTCCTCTCCCGTCCCGGTGAAGCGATCTACAACGATGCCAACGGGCTCGTCGAGGGCAACGATCCTTTCCAGGTGGTCTGGCTGAACGAGGATCACCGCGAGACATTGCTGGCGGGCTTGAAGGAGCGGGCCGACGGAGCGTATCCGCCTCCGCTCGTCTTCGAAGGTAACTTGCCAGCGGTGCTGGGTGATAACCCGATGCTCCGTGAACTGATGGCTCATCCGACGCAGGATGCCCGCAGCCTCACGGCCTGGCTGGGCGATGCCATCGCGATCAAAGATCCGACCGCTGCCGTGTTCCGTGCACAGTCGTCGTCAAACCTGTTGCTGGTCGGTCAGCAGGAAGAAGCGGCTCTGGCACTGATCACGTCGTCGATCGTGGCACTGCGACCGCAACTCGGAATCAACTCTCCAACTTCTGGGGGAGAACCCCTTCCACGGTTCACGGTGCTCGATGGCACACCAGACGATGCCGAGCATGCCGACTATCTACGGCGGGCGATGACGGCGCTCGGGATGCCGGAGGCTGCCATTGAACGCTCGGCCATCCCGTCCGCCATCGAGGCTCTGCACGCGGAGTATGAGCGTCGGCAGAAGAATGAAACGCCCGACCGCTCGCCGCTGTTTCTGATTGTGCATGGCCTGGCCCGCTTCCGCGAATTGCGGAAAGCCGAGGACGACTACAGCTTCCGTAAAAGCGAAGGTCCGAAGCCACCGGGCGAACTCTTCGCAACGCTCCTGCGCGATGGCCCCGTCTTCGGTATCCACGCCATAGTCTGGTGTGACACGCTGACCAACTTCAATCGCTCGCTTGATCGCCAGGCGTTGAAGGAGTTCAGCCAGCGTGTGCTGTTCCAAATGAGTTCCGCGGACAGCAGCCATCTGCTCGACACGCCCGCCGCGAACCGGCTTGATCGCAATCGTGCCCTGTTCACGCTCGAAGACCAGCCGCGACCCGAGAAATTCCGCCCGTACGGCCTGCCGGAGATCGCATGGCTGAAAACGCTGAAGTGACCACTATCGTGCGTCTGCGGCCAGTCGAGTTTGGCGATCTGCAGCGAATGTACGAGCTGCAATGCGATCCGGAGTCGAACCGCCTGGCGGTCACGAACCCGCGCACGCGGGACGCCTTCGACGCACATTGGGCCGAGTCGCTGAATGACCCGCAGATCACAGCACGAGTTATCCTCCTCGATGATGTGAACGTCGGCTACATCTCATGCTTCCCGCGCGACGGACTCCACCACGTCGGCTACTGGATCGACCGTGTGTACTGGGGTCGGGGAATCGCCAGCGAGGCAGTACGCCTGCTTGTGAATGACCTGCATCAGCGTCCGCTGCACGCGACCATCGCGACAAGCAACGCTGCGTCGCTGCGGGTACTCCAAAAAAGCGGGTTCATCGTTGAAAAGATTCGCATTGCACCTGCCTGCGATCGATACCCGGAGTGTGAGGAGGCGACTCTGGTGCTCGCAGACTGAACTGGAATCACTTCACCTGTGGGATGAGCCCCGCAGCGGCGAGACCATCGAGGACAAACTGCACAGCAATCCCCGCCAGCACCAGTCCCAGAATGCGGCCGAGTACGTGGATGCCCGTCGTGCCGAGTCGCTTCTGGATCGGCTCCGCCAGCCGCAGAGTCAGGTAGCAGACGAGCCCGGTCAGCAGGATGGCGGCAAAGACCATCGCAATCTCGCTCTCGTTCTGCGTCTTGGACATCAGCACGGTGACGGTGGACAATGCCGCCGGACCGGCGAGGAACGGAATCGCCAGCGGCGTGATGGCGACATCGTTGGTGGCATCTTTCATCTCGTCGGACTTTTCGTCGACGTGCTTGGCCCGGATCATATCGAGCGCGACGACGAAGAGGATCAGCCCGCCGGCGATCTGGAATGCGGGGAGGGTCAGCCCGAGATGCCGGAACAAAACGCTGCCGACCGCGGCAAAGGCCATGAGTGTGAGCGTGGCCGTGACGCAGGCTGTGAACGCGGTGCGGCGACGCCGTTCGGGCGTGAAGTGACCGGTGAGTGCCAGATACGCCGGCACGGTGCCCGGCGGATCAACCAGAAAAAGGATCGAGATAAACGCAGTGGTGGCGAAACTGAGCATGAAGCTCAGTGTACGTTCTTGCCGCGGAACCCTCTGAACCGCTCAGAACGATTTTAACTCTGATACGACTTCTCTTCCACGAGTCGCGAGCCGAGCAATTCGTTGATTTGCCGCTTGATCGCGGCACGTCGGTCGTTGTTCTTCGCAATACTGCGGGCCCCGGCGACGTAGTCAGCACCAAAGTCTTCCGCCTTCGCCCAGGCCCGCATGCGTTCTTCGTTGTCCCAGATGGCGAGGTTGACTTCGTCAAGTTGGACCACGAGTTCGTCGAGTGTGGTTGATGCCGGGACGAGCTTGTCGCGGACCTGCATCAGTTCCTTCATCTCCCGGTACACATTCTCCAGCCGCTTCGGGTCGGTGATGCGCTTGGCTTTGATCTCGAGGATGGAGATCTTGTCGAAGAGTTCGCCGACCTGCACCTCGACTCGCGGCGACTCAGCGACGAGGGATCGCGGCGGCGCGAGTGCGGCACGATTGACCATGGCTTCTCGGATGACCGCGGCCATACGCTCGAAGACGTCTGGCCATTCGTTGAATGCGGTCTGCCGGAACAGCCGCGTGCGCGGGTACCACGGAGTGTCCTCACGGTCCGCCTGCCAGCGCCAGTCGTGACCGATGGCGAGGGCCGTGAACACCGGTACGCCGACAGCACCCGCGATGTGGCCGAGTGCACTGTCACAGGCGATTGTGAGATCGAGGTGTGGCAACACCGCCGCCGTGTCGACGAACGCCGCATCGGCATCGAGGCCGTCGAGCGTCACGATCGGCACTTCCGACTTGAGCGATTCGATCTGCTCGACACCGTTGAGCTTTTGCAGGCTCACGAGCGTCACGCCGGGGATCTTCGCGATCGCGCCAAAGTGCTTGAGCGGGATGGAGCGGAAGCTGTCGCCGAGATACGTCGGGCTGCCCTGCCAGCCGATGCCGATCTTGAAGCCGGGAATCCCATCGATGATCGGCTTCCATTTCGCCACGCGGGCCGGGTCAGGCTTCACGTACTGTGCGGGCTTCGGCAGGTTGTGCTCGTTGATCTCCAACAGCGCCGGCAGGGCCAGCATCGGCGTGAACGTCTCAAACGTGATGCTCGCCGGCTCATCGATCGGGAACCACTCATCCACGTCGACCGACTTCTCCAGCAGCTTGTGGATCGCCTTCTGACACGCGAAGACGAGCCTCGACGCATTCTTCTGCGACTTGATCAGCGGCAGCAATCGCGCGAGTTGCACCGCGTCACCGATGCCCTGCTCGGTGTGGACCAGGATGCTGAGCCCGGTGAGATCGCGACCATCCCAGCGGGGGCGTGGAATGTCGGGCCGGCTGAGTTGATTGGTGAGCCAGCGCCATTCGTATTCGCGCCAGCCGGTGGCATAGTCGCGTTCGAAAAGGCTACGCATCGCCATGCTGAAGCGGGCATTCGGGTGCGACGGCTGCAGTAGGCAGACCATTTCGTAGCAGGCTGTGGCTTCGCGCTGGCGGCCCACGTAGGCCAGCGACAGCCCGAGCATCTGGCGTGCGATGATCAGATCGGGAGCAAGCTGCACGGCCCGCTCGAGGTGCGGAATGGCGAGATCGGGCCGGGCCCGATTCGAGGCCGCGATTCCGAGTGCCGCTTCCGCAACGCCCAGACCGGGTGCTGCACTCAGCGCTTTACGGGCCAGTGCCTCGGCATCATCGAGGCGGTCCACTTGCGTGAGCGCGAGAGCCAGTTCGGCCTCCGGCAGCGGATGGTCCGGCACCATTCGGACGACCTGCTCGTATTTGGCGACGCACTCCGCGTTGCGGTTGGCGGAGAGGAGTTGCCGGGCTTCCGCCAGAATCTGATCGGGGTTCATGAAGATAGTGAATGCGGAACCACCGGTTGCGGCAAGTCAAGTGGAAAATCTATCAATGGTGAAGCCTCTGAGAATCGGCGAAACCAGCAGTGCAGCCAACGCCGCCGCGGACATATACTGTCGATAGATTGCTCAAGCTGTGAGGACCACGCATGCCAGTGCCGAGCAAGCGGACGCCACCCGCGTCCGATTCTCTGGTGGATCAGTTGACTCAGCGGCCGCAGATCGATTTCGAGATGGAGTTCTTCGAACTGCTGCTGGCCCGCGTGCCCGATTTCGCTGAAGTGCTCCACGCCCAAGCGGGCAATCTCGCCACCAAGGGCCGCACCGCTGACGGCCTCCAAGTGGAGGAGCGCTACGTACGGCTACGCCCCCGGGACAGCACCGCGCACTACAACCTCGCCTGCCGCTACGCCGTCCTGCAGAAGCGCGATCAGGCACTCAACACACTGCGGCGGGCGGTGGAGCTTGGCTTCCGCGACGTACGCTCGATGACCCGCGACGCCGACTTGGCGTCAATCCGCAAAGACCCGCGCTTCCGGCAGATCATGAGTGAACTCAAAGCAAAGTAAGTCTACTTTCCGATGCAGTAGAGATGTGTCTTCGTCCGCAGCAGCAAGCTGTCATCCGCGATGGCCGGGCTCGCCATGCAGCCGGCGTCGAGCTTGTTCACTGCGATCGGCTTGTAGACCTTTGACGCCTCGATCACAAACGTCTTGCCGCTCTCGCTCGGAAACACAATCACACCGGCGGCACACACCGGCGAGGCCGTGAACGCACCATCGAAGCGCTCGCGCCAGTGGACCTTGCCGGTTTTCGCGTCGAGGCAGGTCGCCACGCCCCGGTCGTTGACCATGTACACTTCATCGCCGATCACGAGCACCGATGGTCGTGTGGGTGCTTCCTTCGTCGCCTTCCAGGCGATGTCGTCAGGGCTAACATCGCCTTTCTGACCCGCTTTCACGGCGTACAGCTTCTGGTCGTGCCCGCTGTTGAGGAAGATGAGGTCGTGCGCCAGGATTGGCTTGATCGATTGATTCATCCCGCCCGTGGTGACGCGCCAGAGTTCTTTCCCCGTGCGCGGGTTGTAGGCGACCGTGGCTTGTGCAGCCGGAGCGATCAATTGCGGCTCGCCGTTCACCGTCACCACGCTCGGCGTGCTGTAGCCTTTGCGGGCGTCGGGGTTCGCCGTGGCAAACTTGATCTTGCGATCGCTGCGCCAGACTGGCTTGCCAGTCGCTGTGTCCAGAGCCGTCACATATTGCACATCAATGCCGTCGAAGGTCAGGATCAGCAGATTCTCAAAGAGCACCGGCGACGAGCCCGGCCCGCGGAAGTGATCGCACTTGAGTTCGCGGTTCGCCCAGAGTGTCTTGCCCGTCGCGGTGTCGAGACAGACCGTGCCGTGAGCGCCGAAGTGGCAGTAGATGCGCCCTGCTTCGATCACGGGAGTGCAGGACGCGTAGCTGTTGAAGGCATGGCAGAACGCTGGGTCTGTCTCCGTGAAGAGCGGGAGATCGTGAACGATTTTGCCAGTCTTGCGGTCGAGTGCAATCGCGTAGAATTCCGTGCCATCGACTTTCGCGGTCGTCAACCAAATCTGATCGCCCCACACCACAGGGCTCGACCAGCCCTTGTCGTGGATTGCTGTCTTCCAGCGAATGTTCTCGGATTCGCTCCAAGTCGTGGGCAAAGACTTTGACGACGTCGTGCCGTCCCCGTGCGGCCCGCGATATTGCGGCCAGTTGGAATCCGGAGCCGCTGCGAAGGTGATGGCAATCAGCAGAGAGGTCATCGAAGCTCCGGGAAAGTCGCTACCGAAAAATCTTATCACGCAGCGGAGCCTACCGGAAGAGTTCTCGCTCGATGCGGGCGATCACGTCGGCGGCGGGAGTGTTGGCGAAGAGTGTCTTCTCATGCAGCCAGGCGCGGACTTTCTTTTCCCCAGCGACCGCAGTGCTGTGCTGCCGTACGCCGAAGTGCTTGGCAATTTCGCCATACGTCGCGGTCGTGTGTTTGCGGGCGAGATAGATGGCGACCATCCGCGGTTGCGTGACAGCCACAGTCCGCGCTTTGCTCTGCAGCGATCCGCCCGACAGCCGGAACACCTTGCAGGTTGCGCGATCCACGTCGCCCAGCGCGATGGCCCGCACCGTGTGCCGCATCAGGTCGGCGAGCAGGTCCTGGGCGATCGCGAGCGTGATGGTTTCGCCAGTGACCTTGGCGAAGTGCCGCAGCGTGTGGATCGCGCCCTCGAGTTCACGCACGTTGCCGGAGAGGCTGCGTGCAAGGTGCTTGAGCACATCATCGGCGATCGGGGGCGTCGCCTTCGCTTTCAGAATGCGGTAGCGGGTCTCGTCGTCGGGCGGAAGCAGACCCCACGCCGCCCCGCCGAGCAGGCGGTCGACAAGCTCGGGAAGGAGATCGTCCGCTAGCCGCGGGTGTGTATCGAGACCCAGCACGACTGGTTTGCCGTCGCTCAGATAGCTGTCGATGACGTGGATCAGCTCTTCCTGAGTTCCCCGCTTGTTGGCGACGAATTGCAGGTCGTCGAGAATGAAGGCACCGGCTGCTCGCGTGAGCTTGCGGAAGCCGCTGGTCTTACCGGTGCGGGCCGACTGGATGAAGCGGTGGGTGAACTCCTCCGCTGGCAAATAGAGCGGTCGCGGTGAGAGCGATTTCAATCCCGTGGTGACGGCTTCGAGCAGGTGAGTTTTCCCGGTGCCGGTGGGGCCGAAGATCACCAGGGGGTTGGGGCTGAGGCCGGGGTCGTCGAGGATGCCCTGTGCTGCCGCTGCCGCGACGCGGTTGCCGGGGCCGATGATGAAATCGCCGATGGCTTTCAGCCGCCGTGCCGGTCGCTCCTCGCGCTTCTGCCGCGGTGGCAGTTCACGCTCGCCGAACAGGTTCACCTGCTTCGGCTCTCGCGGCTTGGCATCGACATCGAGGACTTCGACATCCGCGAAGATCGACCCGTCGACGCGGAAGCAGATACTGACCTCGCCCACGATGACGCTTTTCGCCGCCTGCAGCAGGGTTTCGCCAAACTGATCGCGGGACCAGTCGCGAAAGTGCTCGTTGCGGCAGGTGATCTCGAGTGCGGTCTCGCAAACTGTGAAGCGAGCGTTGGAGGGAAACCAGAGATGGTATCGGGCGGCTCCGATCTGCTCGGCAAAGGCGGCGGTGATCCGCGCGGCGACATCCATGTTCGCAGAATCCATTGACGGCACAGGCCCACTCCATCGGCCGGCGTCATGCCCGCGTTTCGCGTCAATCCGTGAACACTCACTCGTCTCGCATCCCGGCATCACAGTCGCCGGCTTATCGGTATACACCACCTACCGGGCACATCAAGAACTTTCCGTTTCGGATTCCTGAAGCCGCTGGGAATGCTGGGCGGAATCACGACAAATTCTCAACCAGACCGCGCGGCGACGGACAGGCTGAAAGCCGAGCTGATCGTAAACATGTCCAGCTGATTCGTTGCGGGCGTCACGGCTCAGGTGTACGCGTGTTGCTTCGAGCGCGACTGCGATCGCCAAAGCCGCTTGCGTGAGCTCGCGACCCAGTCCGCGACGCCGTGCCGACGGAACCAGGCCTGCATAAAGAAGTTCGATGTCCCCCGGCTCTTCACCAGGTGCCATCTGCAGAACGCCGATCCTCGACCCTTCAAGGCTGGCGAACCACCAGAGCGGCGGCTCGACTCGGGCTGCGGCCTGGCAGGCGATCAGCGTCTCCTCGACGCTGCGGGTGCCATTGAGCTCCGGAAGATCCTGCGTTCCCACAAACGTGGCCTCAATGAGGGCGGCGAATTCAAGATCATCCATGCAGGCCGGCTCGAACGCCAGTCGGGGTGGAATGAATGCGTCGTCGACGGTCACGCTTCGTGCGAGGAAGATCAGATCGGTGACGTGGACGAAACCGACCCGTGCAAGTGCGTCCATCGATTGCGGTGGCGGGTTTGGCACGACGGTCTGCAGTACGCGGTGGCCGAGTGATTGCAGATGTTCGACGAGTGCCGCAGTGAGATCGTAGGCGGCGTGGGGGCAGCGGGATGACGGCGGCACAATCGCCGCTTGAGCGCCGCCGAGACGCTGGGCGAAGATCGCTCCGTCATCGCAATAGAGCAGGTCGTCGGTCAGCAGTGTGCCGTCGAGAAAGTGATCCAGCAGTGGTGCGTGAGCAAGCCGCGAAAGTGCAGCTTCGAGAGTGGCGGCAGTCGCAGTCTGGATCGCAGCCATGGCCTCAATGTATGCGCTCGCGACGGGAGTGAATTCTGATTGCCAGCAGACCGGCGAGAACCAGCAGCGTGGTGGCTGCAGTCTGCACCAGCGCAAGTGCCGCCACCGTGGGTTCGCTGCCGTAGTGCATCTGTTCGAAGAGTTCGAGGACGAACATGCGATACCCGAGCGGTGCAACCAGTTTTCCTGCACTGACTTCGCTCATCGCCAACCCGGCGACGGCCACCGCTGCGATGGTGGTGGCTCGTGTCATCTGCGGGCGGCCCACAATTCGCCACACAGAGACGCCGTCGAGTCGGGCGAGATCCAGCAGGTCACGCGGAATCGCCCGCAGCACCGGCGACACAATCAGTAGTGCCACCGGCAATAAACGCAGCATTGCCGCGACGATCGTCGGCACCGGCGAGGGCTGATCGTAAAGCAGCGACCGCAACGGCGGAAACGGGAGCGTCAGGCTCAGTGTGCGAAACAGCCACTCCTCAGCATGGAGCAGGATCGCGATGGTCTCTTTCAATCCTTGACCCAGCACCGGGCCGGGCATCAGTGCCAGCAGAATCGCGGTCATCAGGAGCAGCAGGGACTTCGTTGCAGAGTCGCGGGCATGCCATGCCAGCGTAGTCGCCAGTGAGGCCGTGAGATAACCGGTCACCACGGCAGCAAGGAGCGACTGGAGAATCACGACGCCACTGAGGCGAATCACTTTTGCGATCTGATCGAGCGCAAAGCTGAGAGAGGGAGCTTGCAAAGTGCCGCCGCCTGCAGCTTTCCAGAGGAGCGCCGTGATCGGCATGACATCGACGATGATGAGCAGAGCAGCGAGGTAGAGCACGAGACAGTGGCGAGTCCGCGGCGGGAGCGACAACGGTCGTGCGGTGGTCGTCGGTTCAAGATTCAGGGGGAACCGACGGATCATCCCGCGCACTGCGATGATCGAAAGAGTAGCTAACAATGCGACGGGCGGCAGAGTCACGGCCACGGCTCCGCGCACGCCGGTGAATCCGACGATCTGCGTGTAGACTTCTTCCGCGTAGGTGCGAACCATCATCGCGTCAGTGATGGGGATTTCGGTCGAAGTCTGCACCAGTACCCAGCCGAAAGCCGCCAGCCCAGCGAGCATCAAGCGTGGCAGCAGCACGCGGCGGATCGCAAGCCGTGGCCCTCCCAGCACGATAGCATCCTCCTCCAGCACGCGATCGGAAGTTCGCAGCCCGACGCTGACAATCGCGATAACCCATGGGAGTGCGGCGAGACCATGGACGAACCCAGCGGGGAGCAGTCCCTGAGCCCACGGCCGCCAAGAGACGTCACCGGGTGGGAGGGCCAGACTGGGCAGGTCCAACACGATTTGCCAGGCGACTGCGGTCACTGGCAGCGGTACGAACAGGGCCACACCCACGGCCAACCGCAGCAAAGTGAGTTTCGGAACCTGCACGCGTTCGAGGACAAATGCCGCGAGTGTGCCCGCCGGCACTGCGACTACGGCGGCGATAGTGGCCAGACCAAGAGTGTTGGTCGCCAGGGAAAGCAGCCGCGGAGCCTCGTTCCATGAAGACCACGCCTGAACATCGAACGCAGCCGAGATGGCCACGACCAGAAGTGGAGCGAGAAGCAGCAGAAGAGCCAACGCGAACCGCATGGCGATTGGCATACGAGATCGCCGACGAGCCGGAAGCGTCAGCGACGGGCACGGTCTTTTCAGAGCGGCAACCGTCGCTGACGCTTCCGGCTCATTCGAGCTATCGAATATTGGCCAGTTCTTCGCGAGTCTTCGACCAGTTCGCGAGCATCGCTTTGACTTGGCTGGAGCGTCCGAGCGCGTCGAGTTGCGGCACGCTGTTCTGCAGCCGCTGCATCTCATCGCTGGAGCTTTTGTGGAGCGTCTGGAACTGCTCGTAGGTGGGTGAGCCGGGCGTGGCATCGGGCAGTGCGTCTTTCAAATTCGGGATCAAACCACGATCGACGATGGCTGTGAGATGGTCGCCGAGCTCGGCGACGCGGTTCGGGTCCTGCGCGTCAATGGCACCATTGAGAGCGATGCTGAGATCCCCCATCGCGCGGCGGCACTCTTCGGCCCGCTTCAACGGTTCGTTGGCGTTCGCAAGCGTCACGCCGTGCTGGACGAGTTGCCCGACGAGTGTGCGGTTGCTTTGCAGCTGCTTGAGCCGCTCTGCAGCCGTGAGCGTGGAGCCGGCTTGCTGAGCGTCAGCCCAGGCCGCGAGGACAATACCGACGCAGAGTGTGAGAACGAGTCGCATGACTAGACTCCCTCCCCGCGGGCGATGCGGAGGAGTTTGGTGCGGCCCTGCTCGGCAGCCGTCCCGATCCGTTTGAGTGCTGGCTGAGCCTGTTGCGGTGCGTTGCGAATGAGAGCGTTCATGTCGTCCATCGTGGCGGCGAGTTTGTCCGCGGCAGCGTTCAGTACAGCATGACGCGTGGCCGGGGCTTTCTTGTCGAGTTGCTGGGCCTGCTTGACGAGGCCGTCGTTCACGACGCTTTCATAGAGTGTCGCGAGCGAATTGAGGTCTTCGGCGGGAGCAGCTTTCACAACGTCGACGGTTTCCAGGCGGAGGTCCGCAGCCATGTCCGTCAGCACCTCGATGCGGGCTTTCGGATCGGTGGTCTGTGCGAGTGTGGCGTTGCTGGCGACGACTTTGCGGAGCAGATCGTGCCGAGCCGCGACGTATTCGGGTTTGATCCGCGAGGCGGGCACCATGGCCCAGATACCGAGGCCGACCGCAATCGCTGCAGCGGTGGCTGCCAGAGGCTTGGCGGTCGCGGAGTAAATGCCTCTCCACGAAAAGCTACGAGTGGTCAGCGCGGGCACGCTGCGGATGATCGGGCCGGCACTGGTCAGCGAATCCGTAAACGTCAGCTTGGCCAATTCCGAGGTTGGAGCCGGCAACGCAGCGATCGCTCGGGCCATCGTTTCGTAGCGGTTCGAGAAATCGCGGCAGGCGGCGCACTGCTTCACATGAGCGCGAAGCTCCGCGGCCGGTTGCAGCGGATCGGGCTCGCCTAGCAGTCGATTCTGAATCGCATCACAGGTCATCATGATCGTTCCTCCGGCAGCAGATCCGGGTTCAGGACTTTCATCAGCTTCTGCCGTGCTTTGAACACACGCCAGCGGGCTGTCTCTTCGGTCGTTTTCACAATCGCAGCGATCTCGCGATAGCTGAGGCCTTCCTGCGTGTGCAACAGCAGTGCCGTCTTGAAATCATGCGGCAACTCCGCCACCGCGGCCTGCACGACCGCCAAGGCTTCGCGATCAGCCATCACCTCGGACGGCGTCGGTCGCGGCGGGGCTTCGGTGTCGTCCGTCGTCGTGCCCCGCACCCGCTTGGTGCTCCGCTTCAGATTCACAAAGTTGTTGTGACCGATGCGGAACAGCCATGCGCGGAAGTTGCTCCCCAGCCGGAACGAACTCATTGCGGCCAGAGCTTTGAGAAACGTCTCCTGCGTGAGGTCTTCGGCCTGATGGCGATCGTGCGTCAGGTGAAAGAGCCAGCGGTAGAGGCGGTCCCAGTAGCGGTCGACGATGGCGCTAAAGGCCGCACGGTCCCCGCTCGCAGCTGCAGTCAGCAGCGCTGTGTCTGAATCGTCGCGGGAGGTATCGGGTGCCACGCGCGGCGAACTCACTGGCCGGGAAGGGGTTGCGGCAATCTCCTGCCACAATAGCCCACCGGGGGTCGGGTTGTCCACCACTGCCACCAGGCGTTGCATGCCAATGTAACGCCACTCCACTGCAACCGTTGGCAAAGTTCCCTGCTTCCGGAGGCAACTTCGGCTAGCCCGGATATTTCACATGGTTTGAGCGAACAGAATAGCGCGACGGTTCAAGTGTTGGTACAAGAGGAGGTTGCAACGCCAAGCCTCGTCCCAATCCAGGAACCGTCGCGATGACAGAGTGTATCACGAATCCGCTGC
>JBGSSZ010000150.1:0-10200 GCA_041736785.1 Limnoglobus sp. | reverse complement strand
CTGGTTGCGGCGTGCGAGCGGAGGAGCGGCCATCCTGCACGGCGACGGCGACCTCACCTACTCGCTCGCACTCCCCGCCGACAAGCACTGGCACGACAGCGAGCCCTGGCTCTGCCGTTTCCACCACATCCTGCAGCGGGCGTTTCGCAAGCTCGGGCTGGCATCCAAAGCTGTCGTCTGCGGCGAGGAGGTCAAGCGGGCTCCCGTGCTCTGCTTCCAGCATCACACGCCCGGCGATTTGCTCGAAAGCGGCATCAAGGTCGTCGGCAGTGCCCAACGCAAGCAGCGCGGCTCACTCCTCCAGCACGGCACCATCCGCCTGCGACAGAGCCAGAACCTCCCAGAGCTTCCGGGGTTGTTTGAGTTGAGTGGGATTGAGATCACTTCTGAGAGCCTGATCGCACAGACGCTGGCGGAGTTTGAAGCAGAGACAATGTGGACGCTGGAGAGGATGCCGCTGCCAGCGACTAACGAGAATCGCTACCGCACCGCGGAGTGGAATGAAAAGCGGTGACTTGATAGGCCCGCAGCGCAATCAAAAAAGAAAGAAACTCCCTTGCTTGTGCTGCGGACTGGTGAAGTTCTAAGTCAGGCCGTGGTGCGTGAGGTAGCGCTCCGCGTCGAGAGCGGCCATGCAACCGGTGCCGGCGGCGCTGATCGCCTGGCGGTAGTAGTCATCGGAGACGTCGCCCGCGGAGAAGACGCCGTCCACGCTGGTGTAGGTCCTGGCCACAGTCGTCCACTGGATGTAGCCGCCTTCGTTGAGCTTGACCTGGCCGTCGAGGAAGCCGACGTTCGGCGTGTGGCCGATGGCGAGGAAGACGCCCGTGGCTTCGAGTTCACCGCTGCCGCCTTTGCCCTTGTACTTGATCCCGGTCACGCCGGCTTTGTCGTCGCCCAGCACTTCGTCGAGTTCCGTGTTCCAGTGGATCTGGATTTTGGGATTCTTCTCGGCCCGCTCGGCCATGATCTTGCTGGCACGGAGGACATCGCGGCGGACGAGCATGTGCACTTTGCTGCCGAATTTGGCGAGGAAGTTGGCTTCTTCGCTGGCGGTGTCGCCGCCGCCAATCACAACGATAGGCTTGTTGCGGAAGCGGGGCAACGCACCGTCGCAGACGGCGCAGGCACTCACGCCGCGGTTCTTGTATTTCTCCTCGCTCGGCAGGCCAAGGTAGTTGGCCCGGGCCCCGGTGGCGATGATCAGCGTGTGGGCTTGTACGGTCTGCCCATCGCCGGCGGTGATTGTAAAGGGCCGCTTCTTGAGATCCACCTTCACGACGTCTTTGCTCTCGACTCGGGTGCCGAAGTTTTTGGCCTGCTGCCGCATGAGGGCGACGAGTTCGGGGCCATTGATGCCGTGCGAGGGATTGGGCTTGTCCGCGGAAACCCAGTAGGGGAAGTCGGGGTCGTCGGGCTTGAGGGCGGTCTTGATGTATTCGCGGGTGTCGCCGGCGGGCCAACTGGGGAAGTTCTCCACTTCCGTGGTCAGGGCCAGTTGCCCCAGCGGGATCGTGCCGTTCTGGCGGTTGACCTCGCTGAACGGGTCACTCTGGAACACCAGCGGTTCGAGATTCGCCCGTGCGGCGTAGATTGCGGCGGTCCAAGCGGCAGGACCGCTTCCGATAATTACGACTTTCTCGGCCATCGTTCACCAATTCAGATTGCGGAATTCGGAATGCGGAATCACCGGCAGAACGTATCTTATGGAGAGGCTCTCCCGCCCGCAGGATTCTTCATTCCGCAAACCACATTCCACACGCCGCAATGCTCAGGCTGACCGATCTCCGCGAAATTCTCCGCTATGTGCCCCGATTTCGCGACCGGGTCTTCGTCATCGCCATTGATGGTGCCGTGGTCGAGCATGACAACTTCCCGAACATTCTCCTCGACATCGCACTCCTCAGAAGTCTGAGTGTGCGGGTCGTGCTCGTCCACGGTGCGGCGTATCAGATCCGCCATTATGCCGACAAGCTGGGCGTGGAGATCAGCGACGCCGACGGGACCGGGATCACCACTGCCGAGACACTGCAGGTGGCCATGACCGCTGCCAACCGCGTGACTCACGAACTCCTCGAAGGCCTGAGTGCCAACGATCTTCGCGGTGCCTGCCCGAATGCGGTGGTCGCCCACCCGGCGGGAATCCTCGGCGGCGTCGATCGCCAATTCACCGGCCGCATCGAGCGCATCGACGTCGTGCTGCTCGATACGCTGCTGTCGCACGACATTATCCCGGTCATCCCGCCGCTCGGCGTGGATGGCGTTGGCCACACCTATCGCCTGAATTCCGACACTGTCGCCGTGGAAGTGGCCAAGACGCTGCGTGCGGTGAAGCTGATTTACCTCGCTGCCGAGACGGGCCTGAAGAGCGGTGAAAACGTCGTGCGGCAACTCACGCTCGAAGAAGCCGATGCGTTCATCCGCAAGAGCCGCGCCGAACTCACCGGCGAGATGATCACCAAAGTCGCCCACGCCATCCAGGCCGGCCGCGAAGGCGTCGAACGCATCCACATCATCGACGGTCGCGAAGATGAAGGCATCCTCGGCGAAGTCTTCTCCAACGAAGGCATCGGTACACTCATCTACACCAACGAATACCAGGCGATCCGCATTGCTCAGAAAAAGGATCTTCGAGCCGTCTACACGCTGATCCAGCAGGGCATCAAAGCCGAGGAACTCGTCAAGCGGACGCGGGCCGAACTCGAGCGGGTCATCAGCGACTACTTCGTCTTCGAGGTCGACCGCAACCCTGTGGCGTGTGCGGCCCTGCACATCGACCCCGATTCGAGGAAAGCGGAGCTTGCGAGCGTGTATGTCGATCCGCGCTACGAGAATAAAGGGATCGGCGCCAAGTTGATCGCCTATGCCGAGTCGATCGCCCGCAGCCGGGGGGTCGACTCGGTGTTTGTCCTCTCGACGCAGGCGTTTAATTATTTCATTCAGAAGTGTGGCTTCAAAGCGGGCACTCCGGACGATTTGCCCGCCGCCCGGCGTGAGCAATACGACAGGAACAATCGCCGTTCCGCGGTGCTGGTGAAAGCACTGTGACCGTGCCAGTGGCGTAGGCTTTGCGGATGCTGCGGTCTTCACACGAATTCGGAGCTTGGCTTCGCGGGGTTCCCGCCAACTTTTGACTTCCGCCGCGTCGATCAGTGCGGCATGGCCACGTTTCTCCTGCTTCCGCCCCGTGAACTCATCGAACATGCGGTGCGTGAGTTCGCCCATCGCCTGATGCCCGGGGTCTGGCCGCCGGAGGATCTTGCCGATCTGTTCGTCAACCGCATCATCGAAGCTCAGCCGCAGGCCAGCGACGTGCACGTGCTGCATCGCGAGGATCTTCCCGAAGGCGACGTGATCGCGGCACTCTGCGAAGCGTTTGGCGGCGAGCCGGGCGATCGCGTGGTTGAGATCGGTCCGCCACGGGTCGCACAGCCGGCGGCCATCCGCTCCACGATGATTCCTTCCATGTCCGCGACTGAGCCGGCGCGATAGAATCCCCCTATGACTGATCCATTCGAAGACGGCGGCTGGGATACTCTGGCCGCGGAACTGGGCGTTGAGACGATTCCCGCGCCGAAACCAGAAGAACCACCCCCGCTGCCGCCAGAGGCGTTTGAGCAGGAGCAGGAACCGGCTCCCTCCGACATCACGGCTGCACTGTTTCAACTCGACCCGCTCCCCGACGCCGATGAGCCGGGCAGTGACACGGAGATCATCGAGCTTGGCGGGACCGACGAGCAGAAGAAGCGCCGCCGTCGCCGTCGTCGCGGCAAGAAGAAGGATGGCGAGCCCGGCACCGAAGCGGAAGCCGAGGACGCGCCCGAAACTGAGGACCACATCACGCAGCCAAGCGAAATGCTCCGCGAGATCATCGCCAACTGGGATGTACCCAGTTGGGATGACATTGTCGGCGGGCTCTACCGCCCGAATCGCTAGCATCCCTCGGAGGGGTTTCGCCATGGCTGACGCCGTCATCGATGTGGTCGACGCGGATGATCTGACGCTGATCACCGAGCTTTACAACCAGATCTTCCGTCCCGCCCGCACGGTCGAGAGCTTCCGCCGTCGCTACCTCGGTCGCTACAACGTGCTGCAACTGGTGGCCCGCGTCGACGGTCAGCCCGTGGGGTTTTTCCTCGGTTACGAATTGAAGCCGGATACATTCTTCGCCTGGTTTTACGGCGTGCTGCCCGAGGGGCGTCGCCTTGGCGTCGGGTCGCAACTCATGGAAGCCGCCCAGACCTGGGCCACCGCACACAACTACGAAGTGATCCGCCTCGAGTGCCAGAACTCGCACCGGCCCATGCTCCACTTGGCGATCGACCTCAACTACGACATCGTCGGCATGCGCTGGGACGCGGACCGCAGCTCGAATCTGATCATGTTTGAGAAGTCACTGAAGACCTCATGAACCGGAAGCGTCAGCGACGGGGATAGTTCTGACAGCGAGAAAGTTCTGCAGCAGCTTCGGACCCTCCACCGTCAGAAAGCTCTCCGGGTGAAACTGCACCCCATGCAGCGGCCAGGTCTTGTGCCGCACGCCCATGATCTCGCCTTCCGCGGTCCACGCACTCACTTCAAAATCAGGATTGCTCCAACTTTCCTTTTCGATCACCAGTGAGTGATAGCGGGTGGCGTCGAACGGATTCGATAGGCCAGCGAACACGCCGCGGTTGTCGTGGTGGATCGGCGAGACTTTGCCGTGCATGATGCGGCTGTTGCGGATGACTTTGCCGCCGAAGGTGTGACCGATGCACTGATGCCCGAGGCAGACACCGAGGATCGGAATGATTGCCGCGTACTTCTTCAGCACGTCGTTCGATATGCCCGCCTCATTCGGCGTACACGGACCCGGACTGATGACAATGTGCGACGGCTGCCACGCGTCGATCTCCGCCAGTGTCACCGCGTCATTGCGGCGGACCTCCATCACCAGATGCGGGTCGATCTCGCCAAACCGCTGCACGAGGTTGTAGGTGAAGGAGTCGTAGTTGTCGATCAGGAGGAGCATGAACAACCCCACAGCCCGTCATCAACCTTGTCGAACCGGTGTACTCTGCGCGGAGTTTATGGTCGCATCGTACGGCCCGTCTGCAATCTCCAGGGCCTCGGCAAAGTCGGCGACGTCGTACCAGGCTCCATCGGCAAAATCCACGACCGCGCGGCCAGCATAGTTGACTGTGACGACGCGACCGATCCGGTCTGCAAAGCGCGTCAGATCCTCGCGGCCGGGCTTCACGCGCACGAGCTTGTCGGTCCACTCCCGCTTCAACGCATCAACGACAGCCTTCTCGGGAAACGCCATGGCGGCCTCGGTCAGGAGAGCAGCCGCGGCATCCGCGGCTCGAAATCGAGCTTCTTCACAAACTCACACGCCTCGGCAGCACCGAACTCACGATCCATGCCGGCGTCGTGCCAGTCGACGGCGAGCGGGCCATCGTAGTGAATCTCGTTCAGTGCCCGGATGATCGCTTCCCAGTCGATGCCACCGCGACCGGGGCTGCGAAACTGCACACCGCGGCGGTGATCGCCACTCGGCCAGTAGCCACTCAGGACGCTCGTGCGACCGTTCAGCGTCAGTGCCGCGTCGCGGACGTGCACGTGATAGATGCGATCCGGGAACCGCCGCAGAAACTCCACCGGATCGACCCCCTGCCAGTGCAGGTGGGCGGGATCGAAGGTGAAGCCAAACTCCTCACGTCCGCCGAGGGCATCGAGAGCCGCCTCCGCGGAATAGAGGTCAAAGGCGATCTGACCGGGATGTACCTCGAAGGCATAGCGCAGGCCAAGGTCGCGGGCGGCGTCGAGGATCGGGTTCCATTGTTTGGCGAAGTGCTTGAGCGCATCGGCGATGCTCTCGGGCCGCGGAGCCGGATAGCCGACGACAAAGGGCCAGATCGTGCTGCCGGTGAAACCGCTGACAATGCCGGCTCCGAGCTTTTCCGCCGCCCTCAGCGTGGCGATCATCTCCTCGCTGGCCCGGGTCTTCACTCCACTCGCTTTGCCGTCGCCCCAGACATGATCGGGTAGCAGGGCCTGATGGTGTTTGGCGATGTCGTCGCCGACGGCTTGGCTGACCTTGTGATTGGCGACGACGGGCACCTGCAGATCGTGCCGGGCGAGCAGGTCGAGGCGCGACGCGGTGTAAGCGTCGTCGCCGGACTTGGGGATGTCGAGGTGGTCGCCCCAGCAGCAGAGTTCGAGGCCGTCGTAGCCCCAATCCGCTGCCTTGGCGGCCAGCACTTCCAAGGGCAGATCCGCCCACGGACCGGTGAAGAGCAGGAGTGGTCGAGGCATGTCAGTTCGCCGGCTTCGGTGGCTCCGGAGCCTTCGGCGGTTCCGGACTCTTCGGTGCATCCGGCGGCAGTGCCTTGACCTCCGGCGTCGTCACACTCGTGACATCCGGCGTCACCATCGGCAGCGTGCTCGGTTTCTCCGGTGTCGGAGGCGCAATCGGAGCCGGCGGCGTGTTCAGCACCGGGCTCGGCGGCGGAGGAGGCACATCGTCGTCTTCGAGATAGACCTCATCCAGATCGACTTCATCCACCTTGTTTCGCATCAGCAGATAAATCATGCACGCCGCACTCCAGAAGAAGCTGTAGCTGAAGCCGAGCATGATCATGAACACGACCGTGAGCCAGACGGTGGTCAGGGCCGCACCAAATTCGTTGTACCACGAATAGTCGTCCTCGTATTTCTTCGCTGCATCGCGATCGCTGTAAACGTACTCGACCCGTGACTTGGTCTTGTCCTTCTCATCGAAGACGCGTTCGACATGCCCCTGCAGTGGCGTGCCGCGTAGCAGCAGTTCCCGCCAGCCGAAGGACTCCGGCGTGCTGATGAAGAGATAGTCAGCCTTCTGGTTTGTGCGCTCCGAGAGCGGCGTCTGCACGATCGCCCACTTGCCCAGGTAGACCGTCAGCGAGCAGACCAGGACCACAAAGAACGTGACGATTGCACCGTAGACAATCGCGACGGCCCAGTACCAGGCGTAGGACCACGGAGCCTGGAAGACGTAGTTGTAGGATCGGCTCAGGGCATCGAAGGTATCACTACCTTCGGTGCTGAGCGTGCTGTACATGAGCGGATAGCCGAGCAGTCCGATGAGCAGAATCGCCATGATGAGCCCGCCCAGCAGCACGAGCGGCATCAGCAGAGCGTAGAGGACATCGCCGAGCACCGGCACCAGGCAGACGAATCCGAGCAAGCAGAGGCCCACCACGACCGCACCGATCACTCCCACGGGGACCGTCGGCGACAAGACATAGCTGAGGTAGCGGTTGCAGACAAACTTGACGGCGTCCGTGATGCTGACGCGGTCCTTGCCGCTCAGTTGCACAGCCGCGATGCGGGTGATGACGCCACCGGCAAAGGCCCAGACTGCGATACTCCAGAACAGCACAAACACGAGGTAGAGTCGAGTCAGCGGGCTGGCATTCGGATCGGTCAGCTTGACGATCGGGAGGAGCAGCTTCTGCAGCGGCTCGACCATCACGGGAAGCTGCATCTTAAAATATCTCCAGCTTTCGTCGAACCACGCGGCGGAGGGCATGGAGGCAACGCGGCCGAGGAAGAGATACGGGTTCTCTCCGCGGTTCTCGTTCCAAGGCATCGAGCGAATCGCTCCACCGGGTCCGGCGAGACTGTCAAGCACTCTCCACTGCGCCATGTCTCTGTCGTAGTTGCGGAGAGATTCGGTGTTGGCCGCCGCGTCAGCAGTCAGAGTGGGTTTGACAGGCGCGTCGTGGTAGAAGGCTTTGCTGAGCAGGTGCCAGCCGAGCGACATGACGAGAATGCCGAGTGCCGCGACGATGAGCTTGCGCGGGTCGAGAGCGACCTGGAAGCAGCGGAAGATCTGCAGCCACATCCATGACGGCTTCGGTGCCGGCTCGATCCCCGTGGTGGCGTAGCCGTCTGCCATGCTTCTATCCTCGAGTGCTGGAACGGGAGCTGCCAGCGACCGTGCTGAAGCGTCCCGCGTTCAGTTTCAAGGTAGATAGCAAAATCGTTTCGGCAACGCGCGAGTGCTGCCGCCGTATGAGCCGAGTGGCGGACCGGAAACGAAACCAAGCTGCCCCATCGATGCTTTGCAGCGTCGAATGGGGTCAGCCGGTGGGGATCCAGGTATCCGCACCTTAGAAGAAGAGTCCCAGACCGATGTTCAAGCCCTGCACATAGCGGAAGGCCTGCGTGCCGTACGGGGGATCGAGTGCCCCGAAGTTGAAGGCCACCGGCTCCTGCATGTACTTGGTGTTGAAGTAACCCTGGAATGTGTAACCAAGCTTCACTTGGACGCCTTCGATGGGGTACCACATCAGGTTGAGGTCGAGGTTGCCGTTGGGCGTGACATCGAACTCATTGACAGCCCGCTTGGCTTTGGTGGTCTTGTCGCCAAGCTCGTAGTAAGCCCGCTCTTTCTGAATGTTGAAGAGCAGCGAGCCAGTGAGGTCGAGGCTGACGCCAAAGCGTTTGCCAATGTAGACTTCGTGTCCGCAGCCGGCCATCGGGCCATACATGCGTTGCGACAGTGTGTTGGTGTAGGTCGCGGCGTCGCTCGGGAAGGCCCGGCCGACGACATCGTAGCTGACCGTACGCCACCAGAGCTTCTCGTAGAACCAGGCATAGCGGGCACCACCGATGCCGTAAACGCGGCTGTAGTCGGTCTGGAGCAGCGGCACGCGGGCGGCAATGTCCGCTGTGGTGAAGCGCTGCGTGAAGGTGAGGTTCATCACCGACGCACCGTTCCAGATGCCGTAGAAGTTACCGCCCTGGTTGGGGGCTCCGCCGCCACCCGGCGCGAACAGATCGAAGCCAGTCTTCACCAGCGGGCCGGCATAATCCGGCGGGAAGTTGAAGACCGGCGAGAACAGATACGAGTTTGCGAGGTCCGCCTGATTTGCGAAGCGGAAAGTCGCAAGGCTGGCACCTGCCGAGTAGGTCTGGTCGAACAACTGCGAGAAGCTGGCATAAATGCTCACGCCGTTGTCGTACTTGTAGCCGAGTGTAACGCGCCAGCCGGGCGAGTCGCTGCGTCGTCCGAAGGATGAGGTGTCGAGAGCGACCTCCCCCGATCCGAGGAACGTACCCGGCGCGCCGGTGAGCAGTCCGCTGGAGTCGACAAGGCCGCGTTGAGCGAGCACCTGATTCCCCAGAGCAAATGATTGCTGGTAGTAGAGGAATTCGGACGCACCCCAGAACCCGCTCCCGGATGGATTTCCGGTGGGTATGGGTGCGATGATTTCAGGACGCCCGGACATCTGGAAGTCGCCGCCTTCGGCAAACGTCTGTCCGTGAGCAAGTCCAGGACTGGTGACCGCGGCGACTGCTGACAGCAGCAGGCCGGCGGCAAAACTGGAACGCATCATCCGCTCCCCCTAATCGACCCGAGTGTGCCTGATGAATGCCGGGCTCCCCAACCCGGAATTCCTTTCGGCCATAGCTCGGGAATGTTTACCCGTTCCCCTTGACGGTAATTCGCGCGTGCGGTGCCGCAACGAACTTGGACCGCGGTGATAACCAAGCTGGCCGTGCGGTCAATGGCATTTGCGGGGAAAAATCCGATCAATCCGGGAATTTTCGGCGCAACCAAGCCAACGCTGGCTCGTCTAAGCTGTTGAGGCAATCTAGCGAGGTCCGGTAGTAGTGATTGTGGCTGTGTCAGCAGCCTGAGTTGGGAATCTGGGCAGGTGTTACAGTTCTGAGGATTGACGCCCGCGATTCCCCGAGTCACAATTATAGCTGCAGGCAGCGCGCCACAGACAATCCACGACTTCACGAGGCGGGGCTCATGTTCAAACTCCTCATTCGCACACTGTTCATTGCCATCGCCGGCTTGGGCGTGGCGGCCACGCTGACCATGACGGCCAGCCGCTCCGATGCACAGGGAGCAAAAGCTCCTCCCGGCTCGCTGCGGCCCATCCGGGTCCCGGGCATTGCGCCGAATTTACCTGGTGGCGTTTCTCCCGCTCCCGCAATGCCGGGCTACGTGCCGAATCCAAACGTCATTCGCACTCCTCTGACACCCAATCCTCCTCCGGGAGGCGTGCCGCCAGTCGATCCGGCTGGCATTAACGGCATCGTCGCAGGTCAATTGCGTCCGCCGCTGCGTCCGCAGATGCCAGGCCCGATCGCGGTGCCCAGCATGGGTCAGGCTGGTCAAGGCGGGCAGCAGGGCATCGCAGGCGGAATCGGTGGCCAAGG
>JBGSSZ010000141.1:0-15975 GCA_041736785.1 Limnoglobus sp. | reverse complement strand
CATCGGTGGAATCGGTGGCGGCATCGGTGGTGGTATCGGTGGCATCGGCGGGGCCGGTGGTATCGGAGGTGCCGGTGGCATCCAAGGCGACGGTGGTGGTCAAGGTGCCGGTGGCACCGTGCTCCAGCCTGGCTTTAACCTGCAGGGAAGCGTCCTGACTCCGAACCCCTTCCCCGGCTTTGGCGGTATCCCCGTCATCAATCAGCCCACCTTCGGCCCCCCTTGGGTTCCCGCCAACAACGGCGGCTTCGGTGGCCAGCAAATCCTCGGCAACAACGGCGGCGGCCAGATCCAGGGCGGCATCGGTGGTGGCATCGGTGGCCAGATCCAGGGTGGTTTCGGCGGCGGTCAAGGAGGCTTCGGCGGTGGCTTCGGAGGCGGCATCGGTGGCGGCAAGATCGGCTTCGGCGGTCTCTACGGCCTCTAATACTCCCTCTACAGAACATCCCACCGGCCCGATGCGTATCACGTATCGGGCCGGTTCCGTTTCACACTATGCTCCGAACCACTCTCCTGCTCCTGATGCTCGGCTCCTCACTGCGAGCTGACGACACCATCAACCGCCTCGCGGCAGACGCGCTCAAAGCCTGGCAGGCTCCCGCCGTCGCGGTCTGCGTGGTCCAGACGGGCCAGCCGACGCTGCTGCAAGCCTGGGGCGTGCGCGAATTGGGCTCGCCCGTTGCCGCGACTGTCGATGATGTCTTTCCCATCGCGTCCTGCTCAAAAGCATTCACCACCGCGTTGATGGCGCAGCTCGTCGATGAGGGCAAGCTCGGCTGGGATGATCCGGTCCGCAAGCATCTGCCCGGGTTTCATCTCTCCGAGCCGCACGCCGATGCACTGGTGAATCTGCGTGACCTGCTCACGCACCGGACCGGGGTGAACGGGCACGACATGCTCTGGTATCACTCGCGCCGCACGAACGAAGACCTGATCAAGAGCCTCGCCAAGCTGCCGTTGTCGGAGCCGTTCCGCGCGAAGTACCAGTATTCGACGCTGATGTACATTGCCGCGGGCCAGGCCGCTGCCAACGCTGCAGGCCAGCCGTGGCATGCCGCGTTGCAGGAAAAGCTGATCTTGCCGCTCGGCATGAAGAGTGTGACGTACACCACGACCGATCCCGCCTTCCAAGCCACGGCCAAATTGACGGGGCATCGCCGCACCAAAACCGGCAGCGTCGAAGTGATGCCGCGGTACGAGATCACCGCACCGAACCCCGCGGGCTCGATCAATCTCTCCCTCCGCGATTTGGAACCCTGGCTCAGGCTGCACCTGCAGCGGGGTGAGTGCCGCGGCAAGCAACTGGTGTCGGCACGCAATCTGGGAGTCACGCACACGCCACAGATGGTGATTCCGTTTCCCGAAGCGCTGCAGCGAGCCCAACCCGACACAGTGCAGCTCAGCTACGGCATGGGCTGGATCGTCGGCGACTATCGCGGTGTGAAAACTCTCGCCCACGGCGGCATGATCGATGGCTTCCGCACCATCATCTATCTCGTCCCCGATCGCGGTCTCGCCTTTGCCATCGTTTGCAACCTGCACGAGACCAAGCTCAACCTGGCACTCGCAAATCAGCTCCTCGATCACTATCTCGGCCTGCCGCCCAAAGATTGGAACGCGATCCTGCTCAAAGTGGTAGCCGATGAACAAGCCACCGCTGACGCTGGGTGGAAGAAATTCCTGGCGGCGAATGCTCACACAGCACAACTGGCCTTGCCGCTCGCCGACTACGCCGGCACGTACACCAATCCCGCCTACGGCACCGCGAAGATCACGGTCAAGGATGAGGCACTGCACCTGGAGTGGAGCAGTTTCCAGTCACCCCTCGTCTACTGGGGCGACGATGGCTTCCACGCCACGACGGGCTTTCTCGAGAGATCGATTGTCGAATTCAAGACTGTCGATTCGAAGGTCCAGGCACTGCGTTTTCAAAGCATGATTTTTGCCCGCGACTAAGTGCCACTGTCCACACTGCGGTGCTTTCGCTTCAATCAGTGGCATGAACGTCCTCATCTCGGCCACGCAGATCCGCGACCGCATTGACGAGCTTGGCGCAGAAATCGCCGCCGACTTTCACGGCAAGAAGATCACGGTCGTCGGCGTGTTGACGGGCTGCCTCGTCTTCCTCGCTGACCTGATCCGCCGACTCAACCACCCGCTGCAGGTGTCGTTCCTCGAAGCCAGCAGCTATCGGGGAACCGCCACCAGTGCCGGCACGCTGGTTGTCAACGATGGCCTGCTGACCGACATCCAGGGCCGTCATGTGCTCCTGCTCGACGACATTCTCGACACGGGGAACACGATCAGCACGCTCGTGAATCACTTGAAGATCAAAGGGGCCGCGGAGGTGAAAAGCTGTGTGCTGCTTCGGAAGGTCGGCCGTCAGGAAGTGGCTTTCGAGCCCGACTATGTCGGCTTCCAAATTCCGGACAAGTTCGTCGTCGGCTACGGGCTCGATTTCAACGATGAGTTCCGCCATCTGCCGTTCATCGCCGTGCTCCCCGACGATCACGCCTGATGCGCATCCTGCACCTTGCCACCGATCTCGGACCGACGGCGACGGGCCGCAGGCTCTCCCTGCTGGTGCCCGCCCTCACTCGCCGCGGTATTGAGCAGACAGTGGTGGTCCTCAATCCGCATGCGGTCTTTTCGCTCAGCCACTCTCCGCTGCCCGTGCGACCGCTGCTGGACATCGCAGGCTGGCGCAAGCTCAAGCGGGTCGTGGCCAACTACCATCCGACGCTGATCCACGCGTGGGGTCGCCGTGCGGCCTCGTTGCTGAATGTGCTGCAGCCGACCTGCCCGATGGTGAAAACCTTCGACGGCGACGAGAGCTTTCTCTCCCGACGAGTAGGTCAACGCTTGCCGGTCCCCACGGTCGCTGGGCCGGTGTCCGCGTACGATCGTGCGGCGATCCGTGCGCAATTGGACTTGGTCGATTCGGATCGGGTGATCGTCGCGTGCGACCGCTTCGAACATGCTGCCGCGATCAAACTGGCCATCGGTGCGATGGAGCTGATCAAGTATACTTCGCCGACCTGGCGGCTAGTCGTGCTTGGCGACGGCCCCGCACTGGCCCACGCCGAACATTACGCGGTCAGACTGTTGGCGGAGGACAATCGCATACAGTTCCCGGGCCGCGTGCCGGGTGTGTCGCCCATTCTCGCCGCTGCGGATGCCGTGTGGCAGACGCGGCGATCCGGCGGCGCTCACTTCACGGCGGAGGCACTCACCCGCGGCTTGCCAGTATTCGCGGTGCCCAACGCCGATCTGAGCGGAATGCCGGTGATCGCCGTGAACGACGGTGTTGAGCTCGCCGCCAGGACGCGGGCGCATTTCGATGCCCCATCGCCACTCCCAGCCGTCGCATTCCCCATCGAACCGGTCGTCGACATGCTCATGAACACCTATGCGCAGCAGTCCTCGAAAGCGATTAAGTGAGCGGACACTGCCCCGATTTCGCCTATCCTTCCCATATGCTCCGCGATGTCCTGACCATCATCCTCGCCGGCGGCAAGGGAACGCGCCTCGAGCCGCTGACCCGCGACCGTGCCAAGCCTGCCGTGCCCTTCGGCGGGTTCTACCGCATCATCGACTTCACACTCTCCAACTGCATCAACAGCGGCCTGCGCCGCATCCGCATCCTCACGCAGTTCAAATCCCACAGCCTCACGCGGCACATCCGCCAGGGCTGGGACTTCCTTCCGGCCGAGATGGGCGAAACCATCGAAGTCATGCCGCCACAGCAGCGGATCGATTCCAATTGGTACACCGGCACTGCCGACGCCATCTATCAGAACATCTACAGCCTGGAGAAAGACCTCTCCCGCGAAGTGCTCATCCTCGCCGGCGACCACATCTACAAGATGGACTACGGCGCGATGATCCGCGAACACCGCCAGCGGAAAGCGGACGTGACCGTGGGCTGCATCCCGATTCCGCTCGACGAGTGCAAGCAGTTTGGCATCATGCACATCGATGCCGACGACCATGTGACCGGCTTTGTGGAAAAGCCCGACACCGCCGAACCACTGCCTGGCGACCCCACGCAATGCCTCGGCTCGATGGGAATCTATCTTTTCAACACCCGTTTGCTGTTTGAGAGCCTGTGTGCGGATGCTGCCGACGACGAGAGCAACCACGACTTCGGCCGCAACATCATAGCCGCTCTGATCGCGAGTGGCCAAGCCGTCTACGCTCACAGCTTCCGCGACCAGAATCGCAAAGCCACGAGCTATTGGCGCGACGTCGGCACGCTTGATGCCTACTATCAGGCCAACATGGACCTCGTGGGGATCGATCCACTGCTGAATCTCTACGACAGTGCGTGGCCGATCCGCACAGCGATGCCGCCGGTGCCGCCGCCGAAGTTCGTCTTCAGCGAAACCGGCGAACTCGGCCACGCCCGCCGCGGCGAAGCACTCGACAGCATGGTCTGCCCCGGCGTGATCGTCAGCGGCGGCCACGTCAGCAAGAGCCTGCTCAGCCCCGGCGTCCGCATCAACAGCTACGCCGTCGTGGAGGAATCGATCCTGCTCGACAATGTCGATGTCGGCCGCCACTGCTGGATCAAGCGAGCAATCGTCGACAAGGATGTGAAATTTCCGACCGGCACCGTGATCGGCCACAACCACGAGCACGACCGGGCAAGGGGCTTCACAGTCACGGAGAGCGGGATCGTGGTGATTTCGAAAGCCGAGTTGCCGGAGACTTTTCAGGCACCAAACCCGCGCCCGGCGTGATGTCAGAACGACCCACCCGTTGCCACGGGTGGGCTTTGAAGCTGACCCCGGAAGCCCACCCGTGGCAACGGGTGGGTCAACGCGGCCCACTCCAAAGACATGCCTATCGATGGTCGCTGAATTTCTGCATCACGGCCCGTGCCGTCTTCAACCCATCCACCGCCGCGGACACAATCCCGCCCGCGTAGCCCGCACCTTCGCCGACGGGGTATAAGCCAGCCAGCCCCGGCGATTCGCGGTCGTCATTGCGATCAATCCGCACCGGCGAACTGCCACGCGACTCCGGTCCATAAATCACAGCGTCTTTCAGAAATCGTCCGTGCCAGCGACGGTCCATCTGCGGCAGGCCATTCAAGACCGCGTCGTATACCAACGGTGGCAGCACCTCGCGCAGATCCACACTCACAAGCTCGCGCGGATAGCTCGTCCGCGTGATGATGCCGCTCGTGCGGCCGCTGATGAAATCCTTCGCCCGTTGGGCCGGCGCGGCATACGCACCGCGACCCAGTTCAAACGCACGCTTTTCGTACTTCTCCTGCAGCCGCATGCCGGCGAGCACGTCGGATCCTTCAAACGCATCGACAGGCACCGTCACCACCAGCCCGCTGTTGGCGTAGACACTGTCGCGCTTCGATAAGCTCATGCCATTGGTGGCGAAGGCACCGTGCTCGCTGACGCTCGGAATGATGTAGCCGCCGGCACACATGCAGAAGGTGAACAGGTCATTCTGCCCCTTCGCGACCAGTGCGTAGTCAGCGTTGCCGAGGATGCCTTCATATTTTTCATGGTTGTAGCCGTACTGCACTTCGTTGATGACATCCTGGCGGTGCTCGATGCGGACACCGAACTGAAACGCTTTCGGGCTCATCGGCACGTTCCGCTTCGCGAGCATCTCATAGGTGTCGCGGGCCGAGTGGCCGATCGCGAGCACGACCACGCTGGCGGGGATGAAGCCGCTCGATGTCGCGACGCCCGTCAATCGATCCCCTTCGATGACGAGATCTTCGACCTTGGTGAGGAAGCGGACCTCGCCGCCGTATTCCTCGATCTTGCGGCGGATCGCCTTGACCACCGCCGGCAGCCGATTGCTCCCCAGGTGCGGGCGGTGATAGTAGAGGATGCTCGGCTTGCCCGGCTGCTGTCCCTTGCACTCGGCGAAGAGTTCGAGCACGCGGCCGACATCCGGCCCGGTACCGCGGCAGGTGAGCTTGCCATCGCTGAAGGTCCCGGCTCCGCCCTCGCCGAAGAGGTAGTTGCTCTCGGGGCTGAACTCGCCCCCCTCGTCGAATTTCTTGACATCGCGAATGCGATCGCTGACGATGGTCCCCCGTTCGAGGACGATAGGCCGGTAGCCGTGCTTCGCGAGAAAAAATGCACAGACCAATCCGCCCGGCCCGGAACCAATGACGACCGGGCGATGTGCGAGTGGTACGTTCCCCGGCGGCGGCATCGAAAATGGCTCTTCGTCGAACGCCTGCACCTGCACGTTGGACGCTGCGTGGTGGACGTCGCCGGGGAGATCGACTTCGAAGTTGTACGTGAAACGAAGCTGCCGCTTGTCGCGGAGATCGAGTGCTTTGCGGAGGATGCGGAAGTGCCGCACGTCCGCCGGCAGCACGCCGAGTGTGTCAGCGAGGTGATCGGTCAGCGACTCTTCGGGCTCCTCGACCGGGAGCGTGATATTCGAAACGCGCAAGCTCATGGGAATTGCGGAATGCGGAGTGCGGAGTGCGGATTGAAAACCGCGTCACGCAGTTGTTGTATTGTTCTTCCATTCCGCATTCCGAATTCCGCATTCCGCAATCAAGGGCTTCCCTTGAGATAAATTCCGCCGAGCGGGGGCAAGGTGATTACAACCGAGTAGGGCCGATTGTGGTAGGGCACATACTCAGCCTGCACTCCGCCGCCGTTGCCGCAGTTGGTGCCGCCGTAGCATTCGGCGTCGCTGTTGAAAAGTTCGCGCCAGTAGCCGGGGAACGGTACGCCGATGCGGTATCCTTCGCGAGCCACTGGCGTGAAGTTAAAGACACCCAGGATCTGATCACCCTCGGCATACTGCTCCTCCACGACCTCCGTGGGGTCGAGCGGCTCTGGTGACGGCAGGCGGATCGGTTTCATTTTCCGAAGGAAACTGACCACGCTCGAGTTCGCGTCGCCACAATCGACCCACTCGAAACCGCCGGGCTGGTTGTCCAGTTCGTGCATGGCGGGCTCGGTGCGATAGAGCACATTCAGATCCTTGACGGCTTTCAGCACGCCACTGTGTTCGGGGTACTGCAACAGGTGCCAGTCGAGGCTGACGTCGTGGTTCCACTCGCGACGCATGGCGAACTCGCCCCCCATGAAGAGCAGTTTCTTGCCGCTCTGCCCCCACTGCCAGGCGAAGAGTTGCCGCAGCCCGGCGAACTTCATCCACGCGGTGCCGGCGATCTTGTCCCAGAGCGGACCCTTGCCGTGAACCACCTCATCGTGCGACAGCGGCAGCGTGAAGTTCTCCGCGTTGGCGTAGAGCATGCGGAACGTTAGATCGTTGTGGCTGTACTTGCGAAAGAGCGGATCGACCGACACATAGCGAAGCGTGTCGTGCATCCAGCCCATGTCCCACTTGTAGCCGAAGCCGAGCCCGCCGACGTACGTGGGGCGTGAGACCATCGCCCAGCTTGTGCTCTCCTCGGCATACGTCTGCACGTCGGGATAGTGTTCGTACACGGCCTCGTTGAAGCGGCGGAGGAAATTGATCGCGTCGATGTTCTCCTTGCCGCCGTATTTGTTGGGCACCCACTGCCCCGCTTTGCGGGAGTAGTCGAGGTAGAGCATACTCGCCACGGCATCGACCCGCAGGCCGTCGATGTGATACTTGTCGAGCCAGAACATCGCACTCGACAGCAGGAAGCTGCGAACCTCGTGGCGGCTGTAGTTGAAGACATAGCTGCCCCAGTCGGGGTGGAAGCCCTGCCGCGGGTCGGCGTGCTCGTAGAGGTGCGTGCCGTCAAAAAACGAAAGCGCGTGCGCGTCGACGGCGAAGTGGCTCGGCACCCAGTCGAGGATCACTCCCACACCTGCCTGATGCAGGGTATCCACGAGATACATCAGATCCTGCGGCGTGCCGTAGCGGCTCGATGCCGCGAAGTAGCCAGTCGTCTGGTAGCCCCACGACCCCGCGAACGGATGCTCAGTCAGCGGCATCAGTTCCACATGCGTGAAGCCCAGGCTCGACGCATATTCCGCGAGCTTCGGGGCGATCTCGCGATACGACAGGAAGCGATTCCCCTCCTCCGGCATACGCATCCACGAGCCGAGGTGCACCTCATAGATGCTGATCGGAGCATCGTTGGTCTGCTTGGCCTTGCGGGCGGTGAGGTAATCCGCGTCGTGCCAGTCATAGTCAAGCTGCCAGACGATGCTGGCGGTTTTGGGTCCGATCTCGCCCGTGAAGCCGTAGGGATCGGCCTTCTCCGCGGCGTAGTGCCCGCCATCGCTGACGATGTGATACTTGTAGTTGGCTCCGTGACCGACACCAGGAATGAAGCCGATCCAGATGCCAGAGGCGCCATCGCGCTTGAGCGGGTGCTCGGTCGGGTTCCAGAGGTTGAAGTCGCCGATGACGCTGACCGACTGAGCTCCGGGCGCCCAGACGGCGAAGTGGGTGCCGTCGACGCCTTTCTGCGTGACAGTGTGAGCACCCAGCTTTTCATAGGCGCGGAGGTAGTTGCCCTCATTGAAAAGGTGAAGATCTTGAGACGAAAGCCATTTTGTTTTCGCGGCCATACTCTGCTCTGTGAAGATCGGTCGATCACAGAAGGATTACCGATAGAACCGGCTTTCACCACTGGGAAAGCTGGCACGGAGCCGGCAGGCGGCTAAAGCTGTAGCGGTGGCAAACGCTGTTCCGATTATGACGATTATGCGTTTTGCCAGAACTCATCCACCGTCGCCGCGGCAGAGTTGGGAAGATCGCGATTCGAGTAGATCACGCAACTGTAGAGCTTCGCCAGTGGTTGCCCATTGAACCCGGTCTCGGATTCGATCCGCCTGGCAAACTCCAGCGGCGTCTCGCCCGGCGTGCGGGACAGGTTCCGCTCCCACGCCCACGACTCAAACGCCGTAAAGCTGTAGGTCACCATCTCCTCGACCGGCATCTTCTCGCCAAGTGGATTGGCAAACGAATCAAACGGCGGCAGTCGCTCCGCAGACGGCTTTTCATCCACCACCTCGCGAAGCACAATCGCTTCCCGCTTCCTGCCAAACAGACCGGAGAGCCAGTCGAGCAGCGACCTCGCCCACGCCGTGAACGGTGCGAGATAGCGCAGAAAGAAAATGGCAATCGCACCGAGCACGAGCAAAACAATGATGATCCACGCGATCCACTTGATGATCGAGCCAAGCTGCTCCATCAAGCTCCCCAACCGCGGCGAACTCTGCTCCTCCTGGTTCTGCGTTTCCCCCTGCTCGTCCTTGCCATCTTTTTGCGTTCCTTGCGCTTTTTGCGGCGATTCCTTCTTCTCCCCTTTCTCACCCTTCTTCCCGCCCGCGTCACTCTCCTTGCTATCGCTCTTCTTGCCCCGCCCATCCGATTTTTCGGCGTCCTTGTCCTTCCGCTCCCCTGCCCCTTTCCTGCCTTCAACTTTGTCCTTCGCGTTAGCGTCGTTTTTTGACTTGCCTTTCGCACCGTCTCCTTCGCCCTGCGAGCCGTCCCGGTCCTGTGCGTTCCTGCTGGCGTCCTTGTCTTTCGATTTCGCAAGCTCCGGCAGGTCGATCAGCGGTGTTTCGGAATGGGGTCGCGGCAGCCCCGCGGCGACTACAAGAAACATCACGATCATCGCCGCCGCCAGCCCCAGCCAGCCCGCGGTCATCTTCATCGGGATCGTCGCACCGCGATCGCGAAGATACTTCCTCAGCCCCAGCAGCGTCGTGGTCGCCAGCAATCCGAGCCCGCTACCCACATAGACCACCATCCGCAGAAACGCCGAGCGGCGGCGTTCGTCGTCATCGACTGGAATCAGCGACTGCCCGATCCCGAAGAGCGGCAATGCCGCCAGCGAGAAGTAGAGTACCCAGACACCCGGCGTGTGCGGCTGCTTCGCCCGAGCCGCGTTGTGCCGGTTGAATCGCGTCATCCAGCCGAGCAATCCAGGCGAATCGTTCCAAAGCGGCTTCTCCGCCGGTTCGTCGTCCGCCGCGGTCGCGGCATCCAGCACCCCGCGGCCCGCGTTCCTGCGATCCTCGTCGATGTGCGTGCAGTCCCAGGTCAGCTTGTTCGCGCTCCACCAGATCAGGGCCATGAGTGCAGCGTTGATGAGTGCGGAGAAACTCCGCGTGGTCAGGCTCGGATAATCGACGAACGCCTGCAGCGCGAGGAACGTCGCCGCTGCAAGCCCGGCGATGTAGATGAGTGCCCGGCTCGCCCCATGCAGAATCAGAATGCGGGCAATTAGCACCGTACCGACGACGAAGAAGAACATCGTCCAGAGGAGGCGGTCGCTGTACTTGCCGGCGTACAGCACATCAATCAAAAAGAAGACGAGGCTGCCGATCATCGCCATGATGAGCGCCGGACTGATCGCCGTCACGGCGTAGTCGGTCAACGATGGCGGCGCAGCTTTGGCCATGACGATCAGTTTATCAACGCAGTTGTTCGTCTTTGATCAATTCTTTGACTGGTGGCAGGCAGATTTCTTCGTTGGCATTGGCCGAGAGTTTGACTCGAAGTTCGCCTCGCGCCTCCCATGGAAACTCATGAACTTGTAGCAGGTAGGGCGGCGGGTTGTTAGTCGATGGAAAGTACTTCTTTGCGTATTGCGGTTCAATCGCGCCACGCTTTGTAACCGGATGGCTGAGTTTCTCTTCACCGGGCGAGACACGCGGATGATCCTCGCTCCCCGCCGTCAGGAGCCATAGAACTGGTCTGCCATTCCAAATTGGCGGTACGAAGCGATCGAAAGCTGCCAGGACGATCGCTTTCGAAGTTTCAAGATCCTTGATCGCGTTGGGCAGTAATTTGGGGATGAACGTAAATTGTCGTCGCAGTGGTCCCTTTGTCTCTTCGTCGTATGCTGCAGTTTCAGCTATCCAGTCATCGAACTTCGACGTCATCGATAGATAGGGAATGGTCCGACCTGTCTCGTTGAAACGTACCCCATTCGAATTCACAACGAATGTTCTGGCTCCATACTGCGGCACGATCGACCATTTGGGGCAGTAATCAACGATTTTTTTCTTGATCTGCAAAGCGAGTCGATGAGTGAAAAGGCTCGCATCTTCAAGAAAGAATCTCATTTCCCTCGTGCTGGGATACTCTCCAATCGCATAGTCTCCCATCACAAGCTCGTAACAATCATTAACTGGAGACACGCCCTCTTTCGAGATGAAATCTTCCAATGCGGCCTTCAGCCGCTTGTGTACTTTTCGACGTTCCAGTTCAAAAAGTACGTTAAACATCACCACACCGGTGGCTCTTTCCGCACCAATTCGTTCGCCACGTCCAGCGAGTCGAGCGTGCCGGCGTCAGTCCAGTAGCCGTCGAGGACACTGGAGCCCAGGCGGCCCTGTTTGAGATAGTGGGTGTTTACATCAGTGATTTCGAGTTCGCCGCGGCCGCTGGGTTTCAGGGTCTTGATCACGTCGAACACGTCCGGCGGATAGATGTAAATGCCGACGACGGCGAAGTTGCTCTTCGGATTCTTCGGCTTCTCCTCGATGCTTTTGACCGTGCTGCCTTCGACGACAGCGACGCCATAGCGACCGGGGTCGTGGACTTCCTTCAGGCCGATCCAGGCGTGGTCGGGGTGCTTGTTCGCAGCGTCGAGCAGCGGCTGAAGCGTCGCGGCGAAGATATTGTCGCCGAGCAGGACGCACATGCGGGCACCCGTGCAAAAGAGTTCGGCGAGGCCGAGCGCCTGGGCGATGCCGCCGGCTTCATCCTGAACGCGATAGGTCAGCCGGCAGTTGTGAGCCGTGCCGCTACCGAGGAGTTCGACGAAGTCGCCCATGTGCTCGGTGCCGCTGACGAGCATGATGTCCTGAATGCCGACGCCGGTGAGCTTCTTGAGCGGGTGGTAGACCATCGGATAGGGCCCGACGGGCAGCAGGTGCTTGTTGGTGACCTTGGTGAGTTCGCCCATGCGGGTGCCCTTGCCGCCCGCGAGAATAACGCCGCGAATTGTCATTTCAAATGCTCCCGAAAACTTGCCGCAAGAAACGCAAAAAGGAAATAATAAAACAGCATATTCTTATTTGCGTTTCTGCGTTTCTTGCGGCTTTATTGGTTTTATTTTCCGTACTGTTTTTCGTAGTAGCTCATGTAGTCATTGTTTTTGATATTGGCCACCCAGTCGCCGTTGGTTTTGTACCAGTCGATCGTGTCGTTCAAGCCCTGTTCGAATTTCACCTGCGGCTGCCAGCCCAACTCGCGCTCGGCTTTCGAACAATCGATTGCATATCTCCGATCGTGACCCAGGCGGTCCGCGACGTACTTGATGAGTGTCTTCGGTTTGCCGAGTAGTTCCAGCAGCAACAGCGTCAGTTCGAGGTTCGGCTTTTCGCACTTGCCGCCGAAGTTGTAGACCTCGCCGCTCTTGCCCTTGCGCCAGGCGGCTTCGACGCCGCGGCAGTGATCCAGCACGTGGATCCAGTCGCGGATCTGCTGGCCGTCGCCGTAGACCGGCACCTGCTGGTCGGCGAGCAGGTTGCTCACGAACAGGGGAATCAGCTTTTCGGGGAACTGATACGGGCCGTAGTTGTTGCTGCAGCGCGTGATGACGGCGGGCATGTCGAAGGTGTGCTGGTAGGCCTGCACAAGCATATCCGCTGCGGCTTTGCTGGCACTGTAGGGGCTGTTCGGATGCAGCGGCGTGTCTTCGCGGAAGAGGCCAGTCGGGCCGAGGCTGCCGTAGACTTCATCCGTGCTCACCTGCACATACTTCTTGACGCCGAACTCGCGGGCGGCGTCGAGCAGGATCTGCGTGCCGATCACGTTGGTGCGAACGAACGGCCCGCTGTCCTGAATGCTGCGGTCGACGTGGCTCTCCGCGGCAAAGTGGATCACGTCGGTGATGCCCTTCATCGCGGCCCGGACCTGTTCGCGGTCGGTGATGTCGCCTTTGATGAACTTGTAGCGCGGGTGCTTGGCCACGTCGGCGAGGTTGGCCAGATTCCCCGCGTAGGTCAGAGCATCGAAGTTGACCACGCTGACGCTGTCGTCGGTGGCGAGGAGGTTGCGGATGAAGTTGCTGCCGATGAAGCCGCAACCGCCGGTGACGAGGAGTGTAGACATGGGAACTGTTTATGGATGGCGGCGATGATCGTTTAGCCGAAAGCGAACTCTGAATCAGCGTGTGAACTGAATTCAGCGGCGAGCAATATTGCCGCAAGAAACGCAAAGAACGCAAAAAGCTGAACGCAAACTTTGCCGCGAGTGGAAACCCGATCCATTCCCGAAAAGCGAGGTTGCTCTGCTTTTGCGTTTCTTGCGTTTTTTGCGGCTATTTCGTCTGGCAAACATCCTTCAGAATTGCGAGCGCGGTCTCGACCTGCTTCGCGGTGATGCAGAGCGGTGGGCAGAAGCGGAGCGCGGTTTCGCCGCAGGTCAACAGGAGCAGGCCTTTTTGGAAGCAGGCCTGAATGATCTCCTCGCGACGGTCGGGATCGGGCTTACCGTCGGCATTCAAGACATCCGCGGCGATCATCAGTCCGACGCCACGGACATTGTGAAGCGGTTTGCCAAGCCGCTTCAGCTCGGCCTGCACCTGTTCGCCGCGCTCGGCGGCATTCTTCATGTAGCCGCGTTCGAGCAGATCGAGCGTCGCGAGCGCGGCCCGGCAACTGACCGGGTTACCGCCGAACGTGCTGGCATGACTGCCCGGCGGCCACTTCATCACATCCGAGCGGGCGATGATCGCACCGAGGGGCAGGCCACTGGCGAGACCCTTGGCCGTGCACAGAATATCCGGCTCGATGCCGGCGTATTCGACGGCGAAGAGCTTGCCGGTCCGGCCCATGCCCGACTGCACTTCATCGCAGACGAGAAGGATGCCGTGTTTGTCGCACAGTGCCCGCAGTGCCCGCAGGCAATTGTGCGGCATCGGGTAGTAGCCGCCTTCGCCCTGAATCGGCTCGACGAAGATAGCCGAGACTTCGTCGGGCGGTGCCGTGCGGTTGAAGAGATTCCGCTCGATCTCTTCGGTGATACTGCAGCGGGTGCAGTTGTCGCAGCCGCGTGGGTAGCTCACGTGGTGAACGTCGGGCACGAGTGGGCTGAAGCCCTGGCGGTGGATCGACTTCGACGCCGACAGCGACATGCTGCCATAGGTGCGGCCGTGAAAGGCGCCGTAGAACGCGATCACACGGCTGCGGCCGGTATTCCAGCGAGCCAGCTTGAGTGCGGCTTCGTTGGCTTCGGTGCCGCTGTTGCAGAAGAAGACCATTTTCGGCGACTTGCCCGGTGCGGACTTGGCGAGGCGTTCGGCGAGGTCGATCTGTGGTGCGTAGTAGAAATCGGTGCCGCTCATGTGCAGCAACTTGTCGGCCTGGTCCTTGATCGCCGCCACGACCTCAGGGTGGCAGTGACCCGACGCGGTAACCGCGATCCCTGCCGTGAAGTCGAGAAACAGATTGCCGTCGACATCCTCAATCACCGCACCGCTGCCGCGTTCGACCACGAGCGGGTAGCAGCGGGTGTACGACGGCGAGACGTAGGCGCTGTCCCGCGAAAGGAAAGCCGCCGCTTTCGGCCCGGGCAGGGCCGTGCGGAGGTTGGGAACCGTAGCTTCATCATGATGGAACATAAATCACTTTCGATAGCGAATGCGGAAGCACTTTGCGAAGGAGTGTCTGCCTGTGGTGGGGTCAGACATCCACGGTCAGACCCTGGGCCATTTTGATTTCCGTGCCGTGGTTCACCGTGAAGGTGGTCTTGTGTGTCACGGCTTCCACGAGCCCGGCTGCGCTCGGGTGACCGTTGCCGCTCTTTTTGACACCGCCGAATGGCAGGTGCACCTCGGCTCCGATGCTGGGTAGATTGACGTAGCCCATGCCGTACTCGCACTCGTCGCGGAAGTGGCGGATGCGGCGGTAGCTCTCCGAAATCACGGCCATGCTCAGGCCGTATTCGACGGAGTTGTGGATCATCACGGCTTCGTCGTCGGTCTTGAACGGCATGATCGCCAGGTGCGGGCCGAAGACTTCTTCCTTCGTGACCCGGCGGTTGGGATCGTAATCGCAACTGTAGACGAAGGGGCTGAGGAAGTGACCGCGCTGATTGCCCACGGGCTGAATTTCCTGCCCTTCCAGCAGAACTTTGACGCCCTCCTGGCTGGCCAGCGCGTTGTAGCTCAGCACCTTGGCCAGGTGCTCGGCATGAATCACCGGGCCTGCGAACGAATGCGAATCGAGCGGGTCGCCGAACTTGAGCTTCTTGGCCAACTCGGCAAACGCAGTGGCATAGCGGCTGAACAGGCTCTCGTGGACGAGGATCCGGCTGGCACTGACGCAGCGCTGGCCGGTGGTCTTGAACGCACTGAGAATACCCGCTTTCACTGCGAGATCGAAGCGGGCATCCTCGCAGACGATCACCGCATTTTTCCCGCCCATTTCGGCAGCGACGATGCGGTCCGAGAATTCGGCACTGGCCCGCTGGATGGCCTGACCGACGTCGTAGCTGCCCGTGAACAGCACGACGTTCACGTCTTTGTTCTTGACAAGGGCCTCGCCCACTTCGCCGAAGCCGTGGATGAGATTGATCGTGCCGCGTGGAAATCCGGCCTCGACGAAGAGTTCGACGATCCGCTGCCCCACGCCGGGAGTGTCTTCGCTTGGCTTGAACACGGCTGTGTTGCCTTCTAGCAGAGACGGCCCGAGCATCCACAGCGGCACCGCAAACGGGAAGTTCCACGGGGTGATCACCGCGACGACGCCCCACGGCTTGCGGCGGACATACGCGTCTTTCTCCGGAATCTCCGACGCGATGATCTCGCCCATCGGCATCCGGCCACAGCCGAAGACATACTGCACCATGTGCAGACCTTCGATCACCTCGGCCCGGCACTCGGCGAAAGTCTTGCCGCACTCGCGGGCCATCAGCGTGGCGAGGCTGTCGGTGTCGCGGTCGATTAGCCGTGCAAGTCGTTCAAAGCACTCGGCGCGGTGGATGCGACTGGTCCGCCGCCAACCGGGGAACGCGGCGCGGGCGGCTTCGACGGCGTGTTTCGCTTCGTCGCGGGTGGCGGTCGGAAACTGG
>JBGSSZ010000528.1:0-32660 GCA_041736785.1 Limnoglobus sp. | reverse complement strand
TGGCGATGGCGATGGCTTCGACTGACGTGCCGAGGAGTTCGACGCGGAAGGGTATGGCCGCCCGCAGCCGGGCTTCGAGTGCGGCGACTTCGAGATTGATCGGGGTACCGCGGACGGCGTCTGCAAGTGCGTTGAGCGTCGCGGCGGCCATCGGCTCGGGGTGCACGAAGAAATCGCCGTGAATCCGGGCGTCCGCGACGATGCTGTCATCGAGCGTGAGATCGACGGCGACGAGCTTCCCGCCGGGTGTTTTGCATTCGCCGTGCAGGGCCATAGGGATCAATTCAATGCGTTGTGCAGATCGCGGTGCAGGTCCTGCACGTCCTCGATGCCGACGCTGAGTCGGATCAGACCGTCGTCGACGCCGCGAGCCTCGCGGAGTTCTTTCGGGATGCTGCCGTGCGTCATGGTGGCAGGGTGATTGACGAGGCTTTCGACGCCGCCGAGGCTTTCCGCCAACGAGAAGAGTTTCGTGCGCGTGAGGAATCGCTTCGCGGCGGCGGCCCCGCCCTCTAGCTGCAGGCTGATCATGCCGCCGAAGCTCTTCATCTGCTTTGCCGCGATCGCGTGGTTCGGATGCTCGGGCAGACCGGGATAGTAGATCTTCGCCACCTTCGAATTCATCTTGAGCCAGTTGGCGAGTTCGACGGCGTTGGCGGAATGTCGATCCATCCGCACTGCGAGCGTCTTGATGCCGCGAAGTGTCAGATACGCATCGAACGGCCCGGGCACTCCGCCCGCAGCATTCTGGAAAAACTTGATCGGCGTCATCAGCTTCTCGGGGCCGATCACCGCACCCCCCACCACATCGCTGTGCCCGCCCAGATATTTGGTCGTGCTGTGCACCACCAGATCCGCACCAAGCGACAGCGGCTGCTGCAGGTAGGGCGATGCAAACGTATTGTCCACCACCAGCAGTGCGCCCTGCTTGTGGGCCACCTCCGCGAGTGCGGAAATGTCTAGGATCGTTAGCAGCGGATTCGTCGGCGTCTCGATCCAGACGAGCTTCACCTTCGGATTCATGAGCGCCGCGAAGCCCTTGGGCGTGCTGTCATCGGTGTAGTGCGAGTGGATGCCCCAGGGGCGGAAGACTTTTTCCAGGAGTCGGTAGGTGCCGCCGTAGAGATCGGCCGCGGCGACGACTTCATCACCGGGCTTGAGCAGTGCTTGAAATACTGCCGTGGTCGCCGCCAGACCGCTGGCGAATGCGAGGCCGCGGTCGCCACCTTCAAGCTCGGCGAGGCAGGTTTCGAGCGCCGTGCGGGTGGGGTTGCCGCTGCGGCTGTACTCGTAGCCTTTGTGATCGCCCGGCGCGGCTTGCGTGTAGGTGCTCGTCGCGTAGATCGGTACCACCGTCGCGCCCGTGGTTGGGTCGGCCGGTTGACCGGCATGAATCGCTCGCGTGCTGAAGCCCGGAGTGCCGTCCATGATTGTTCCTATCAGAGGATTCAGTTTTTGGAGTTCCAGTATTCGATCAGATCGATGCGGGTGACGATGCCGACCACGTTGCCCTGGTCGGTGGCCAGCACGCCGGTGTTGCCCGCGAGCAGCAGTCGGTAGGCTTCGTCGAGGTGCGTCGTGACATCGACGGTCGGCAGCGGGCGGGCCATGATCTCGCCAAGTGGGACTTTGCTGGGATCGCGGGCGTCGTGCAGGACGCGGGCCACGGTGATCTCCTGCACGCTCCCGACCGGTTTGCCGTTCTCCATCACGGGAAGCTGCGAGATACCCGAGGCGCGGAGCATCTCGATGGCGTCGGCTGCGGAGCCAGTGGGGCTGAGCGTCAGCAACGGGCGGTCGCCTTTCTTCTTCAACAGATCAGCGACGCTGTGCACCACGAGCGGCGTGCTCCAGGTGAGCTTGTGTTCGACGAGCCATTTGTCGTCGTACATCTTGCTCATGTAGTTGCGACCGGTGTCGGGGCACAGCACCACAACCAGATCGTCCGCGGTGAGGCGGCGGGCATAGCGGAGTGCCGCGGCGAGCGCCGTGCCGCAGGAGCCGCCAACGAGGATCCCTTCTTTGCGGGCCATCTCGCGGGCCATGAAGAAGCTTTCCGCGTCGCTGACGCGGACCCAGTCGTCGACGACATGGCTGTTGAACGTCTTCGGCACATAGTCTTCGCCGATGCCTTCGACCTTCCAGGGCTTGGGAGAATCGCCGGAGAGGATGGAGCCTTCGGGGTCGGCCCCAATCACTTTCACATCCGAGTTGCGTTCCTTGAGGTAGCGTCCGACACCGGAGAGCGTGCCGCCTGTGCCGACGCCACCGACGACGTGTGTGACTTTGCCGTCGGTCTGGTCCCAGATCTCCGGGCCAGTTGTGCGATAGTGGACTTCAGGATTCGAGAGATTGGTGAATTGGTTCGGCCGCCAGGCCCCGGGGATTTCGCGTGACAGGCGATCCGCGACGCCGTTGTAGCTGTCGGGCGAATCGGGCGGCACCGCTGTCGGCGTGATGACCACCTCCGCGCCGTAGGCTTTGAGCAGTGCGATCTTTTCGTTGCTCATCTTGTCGGGTAGCACGAAGATGCAGCGGTAGCCTTTGACGGCTGCGACCATGGCAAGGCCGACACCGGTGTTGCCTGCAGTCGCTTCGATTATGGTGCCGCCAGGCCGAAGCTGGCCGTTCTTCTCAGCCTCCGCAATCATGGCCACGGCCACGCGGTCCTTCGTGCTGCCGCCGGGGTTCTGCGCTTCGATCTTGGCGACGATCCTCGCGGCGAGGCCTTCGTTGAGTCGACGCAATTTCACCATGGGCGTGTGGCCGATGGCCTGCAGGATGCTTTCAAACATTGAGACTGCCTTGAACGCTGGGAGATGGCTTTATCTTATGAAGATGATCGATTGATCGTCTTGCTCGCCGTCGAAGAGCACCCGCCACCGTGGACGCAGGAGAGCGATGAGGCCGTCGTCGTAGCCTTTCCGCAAGACAAACGCCACCGGTCGCCACCGTTCGATCACGCGATCCAGCGGAACTTTCCCCGCAGCCGTCTGGTCGTAGAGGATCCAATCCTCCTTGGGAAAGAGGTAGTAGCGGCCGTCGTGGCTGACTTTGTAATCCGCATCGGCCAGGACACCGCCCCAAAAATAGTTGCAGTAGATGGTCCCGCGGAGGCCGCTCGCCTGGAGGGCATCGGTCGCGGCGAAAGGGTAGTAGTTGTAGAATTGGGTTGGCGAGAACATGCACATGAGCATGGCGATCACGACGACACTGAGCTTGGCGATGAAGCGCACGCGGGATGGTTGCGTCCGTGTTTGCACTTGAGGAGGACGAAACGCCAGAGCGTCGGCCCAGAGCGGGATGACGGCGACCGCCCACATCAGCACGAAGCGGTGCATCCAGAGCGAGAGGACCGTAAGCCCGATCACTGCGATGACATCGCCAAGCCGGACGCGGCGGGTGAAAAAGGTCGCAAGCGGCACCAGGGTCAAAGTGAGTCTGAAGCTGAGCCAGGCTTCCTCGCGGCCGTAGTCGCGCCAGCCAAACCAGCTTCCACCCCACATCGGCAGCCACTCGGTGATCTCGCGGAACTTGGAAATCTCCTCGTTGTATTTCGAGATGGCGAAGATTCCGAAACCCGCAGGCGTCAGGACTGTCGCCACCACGGCGAAGAGCGTCAGTACGGCGTTGACGCCCAGACCGCGACGGCGAACCAGATCGGCGATGGCGTATGCGCCGAGATAGCCGATGGCGATCACCACCGAGGGATGCAGATTCTGCCAGAGCACCAGCAGCAGCGCACCGAGGATGAGCTTGCGTTTCGCGGGCAGTTCGCTGCGGACCAGCACGATCAGCAGACCAAAGCCGAGCACGGCGAAACTCTGCGGTCGCAGGCTGGCATGCACGATCGCGGCGTACCAGCCGACCCAAAGCCCGATGAGCGCGGGCCAGTCGTTGCCGCACTTTCGGGCACAGTGCCTGGCAACGACGACGAAACCGCCGAACCAGATGACGGCGTCAACGATGCGTAGGCCGGGCCAGCCATAGATCATGCGGGCTGCCGCATAAACGACTTGGCCCAGCCAGGCGACGGCGGCGAGCGGTTCGTGCTCCTGTCCTGCAAGGAACGGCTCGTGCTCGGGAAGGCCGTGCTGCAGCGTGAGTTCGCCGAGCTTCACCTGCCAGAAAATATCGACGTCAGTGATGGGGCGACTGAGTTGCACCGCGAACATGGCCAGCGCACCGAGGGCGAGCAGCGGGACTGGCGAGGTGGGTGAGCCTAGCCGCCAGAGCCAGTGCAGGATCGCCCTCACGGTCCGAAGATTTTCTTGTGCAGGTCCATGGCATGCCGCACGGCCTTGATGCGATGCTGAATGTCAGGCGTGTCGCCTTTGCTTTGCAGCCAGAGCAACTGCTGCAGTGCGGGTTCGTTGCGTTCGTCGGCTTCGAGCCAGCGACTGTACGCGTTGCGGATCGGGACCGATTCCGGATCCTTGGCCACGGCTTTCTGCCACGCCGCGGAGGCCGCCTCGGTGCGAGCGAGTTCGCTGGCTGCCTGGGCGACCGCTTCCCAGCCGCGACCGCTCCAATCGCTCCGATCGAGGCTGGCGATTTTCTCCAGTATCACCCGGCGATCCGCGCTGAGGCCGAGCCGTGTCTGCGGAGCGAGTTGCGTGGCCGCGTTCCAGAGCACGACAGGATCTTCGGGGAGTAGTTGCTTGAGGATCTCCGGCACGCTCATGAACTGCCTGGCGGCGTCGAGCACCGCGGGGATCCGCCCGGGATCGAATGCGATCGTGTGCTGCCAGTCTGCGAGAGCCGCCTTGAGATCGCGGCGCTGTGCCGCCTCGATGCCGCGAAAGATGTAGACATCCGGGTTGCTGGGATCGGCTTGCACGGCGCGATCGAAGTGGGCACGGGCCGGTTCACCACTGGCGAAGCCCCCGGCATAGCGGCCCATATAGATGTGGGGAGCAGCCAGCAGCGGAGAATGGCTCCGTGCAGTCTGAGCCGCCAGCAGACCGAGCCGCACCTGCTCCCCGCGCGGAATGATGAACGCATCTTCCGTGAGTCCGGAGAGGACCGGGCGACCCGCGAGTGCCATTGCCGTGAGTCGGCGTTCGTCGAGTGCCGCATGCAGATGCGCCTGCGACAGCTTCATCCACGCCTCGCCGTCGTTGGGTGTCAGTTCGACCGCGGCCGTCAGGGCGGCGATCCTCACGGCGTGCTGATCGAGCGAGCCTTCAAGCAGCGCATCGCGGGCCACGATCTTCAGCTGCTCGGCACGACCACGCTTCGCCACATCCAGCGCCAGCCACAGTGACAGCGGAGCGAGCACGAGTGCGAGAGCGATGAAGCTCACACCAGTCAGCGTGCGCCGACCCGGGTCAGGCGGCGGGGTCTCAGATTTCTTGAACGGCACATACGTCGGATCGGTCGCCGCATCCGCCACAAAAGCGGTCAGCACCGTCGCGAGGAACGCTACGGCGGGAATGTGAATGCCGAAATCGACAAACGAGTGCGCCATCAGACCGATCAGTCCGAAGGTGATACCCAGGATCAGCGGCCCGCTCGAGCGATTCTTCAATCGCGAATAGGCCTGCAGGCACGTGCGGATCACAAAGACGCAGAGTGCGATGGTGATGGCAAAGCGGAGCAGGCCGCCTTCGAGGATCGCATCGAGATATTCGTTGTGAGCATGTTCGTATTCGACGAGTGTGGTACTCACGCCGGTGCGGGTCTGCGGCTCGAAGCGGGGGAACGCGCAATCGCCGCCGCCGACTGCGATGAACTCGGGAATGAGCGTGGCGGCATCGCTCCAGAGGCTCGCCCGCTCGGTGCGGGCCTTTCCCTGCAGCAGTGTGTCGAGCCGGTCGGCCACGATCCCCCAGCCAAACCACCCGCCGAGGAGCAGAGCCAGCGCGATGAGCACACCGCCCAGTGCGACGCCTTTGGTAAGCCCGCCGCGACTTCGGTAAATGATCGCGAACGTGACCATGCCTGCGAAGATGGTGGCGATGAGTCCGCCGCGCGAGAGTGTGAATGGAATGCTCAGGATCATCAGAATGAGCCCGACACCGATGACGACCAGGTGGGGTGAATCGGCCAGGATCGTGATCGTGCTGCGCTGATACTCGACCCCGCGGACTTTGACGCTCTTCGCCGGTTGCCCGGTCACCAGCAGACCGTAGCCGAGGCCGATGCAGAAGAGCACGAAGTCGGGATAGTGGTTTTTGCAGATGAATGGGCCGAACACCGCTCCGTTGGTTTCGACGTTCCAGAAGACAACATTGGGCCGCGAGGAGAAGAACTGAGCGAGACCGAGGATGGCGAGGGCGATACCGTTGAGTGCGCAGACCCAGGCGACGCGTCGGAGAGTTTCCCGTGAGGCCAGCCAGCTGCGGACCACGAAGTAGAGCAGAAGCATCGCGAGCGTCTGAGTCAGGAACACTCGGGTGAGAAACGGATCGAGTGTGAGTGGCATCCAGGTGGGCCGGGTTTGAGCCGCGGGTGTACCGGGGACCTGCTCAAGCGTGGCCGGGACCATCTCGTGATGGAGCTGGAGTCGCTTGGATGAGACGATGCCGACGACGGATTCAGGGAGCGGTACGAGCTGGAGAGCAGCGAGGAGTGCGAGTCCGAGGAGACAACCGGCGATGGCGTCGGGTCGGATCTTCAGCTGCGCACTGAAGACGCCATGGACGAGCCAGAGCAGCACGAGCAGAGTCGTGCCGCCGACGAGAATCGCTTCGTAGGCATATTCGGCGGATGCGAATGGCCAAGGAGCCCAGGCGACGAGAAAGAGCAAGACCGCCTCTGCCACGGGCCGGATTAAACCGGTCGGGGTGAGACGGTCGAACTTGATCGGCATAGAGAGCCCGTCAGTCCAAAATTAGGGACGGGTCGTCGAGCTGCCGCGGGTTTCCTGGAACTGCGAAGACATCGCATCGCTGCGGGCTTCGGTCGTACCCTGAGGAGCCGTGGTGGCCCGCGGGGTGGTGTCAAAGGCGCTGAGGCTCAGCGTGCCAACGACGGCGAACAGGCCCAGCACAACAAGGCCGGCCAAGAGACGAGGAGACTTACGCATGATGACTTTCCTTTGGGGCACGCGGCCCGGACCGAATCTCACCCAAGTTATAAGCTAACCCAAAACCGTAAGCTAGGGGAAAATCGAAAACTTCGGAAGAATCTTCCAGAGATCACTTCTTTCCAGCATCCTTCCAAAGCCATTCATAGCCCAACGGTTTTAGCCAGGCATGAATTTCATCGATATGGGTGTAATAACCGCGCTCCGACTGGTAGCCGCTGCAGATTCCTATCACGCGACCATCCTTGTCCAGCAGCGGCCCACCGGATCGACCGGGTTTGGATTTGGCAGCCGTCTCCCAGAAGAACGCGATCTCATTGCCATACCGCGTGAGCAAGCTGCGGGCATTGGCACTGTCGTCGCTGCAGCGGGCACTGTAACTGTCGTCGCATCCGACAGCCAGCACGGGAAAAGGAAATACATGAGGTCGCGTGCCGGGTGCGGCCAACCGCAGCACCGGAGGCAGCTTTTCTTCCTCAGTAGCAAGGAAAATCGGAGCAAACGGCACCTGGACATCGAGCGGCGGTTTGTCCTCCAGCGGCACCTTCACGAGTGCCAAATCCGCCGCCTTGTTCTTGGCGACTACGATCCCGCCTCGCAGCGTGTAGTCGCGAGCCGGGTAACTCGCACGCCGATAGAAGTCCACATCGATCGGCACATTCTCCCTCACCACGTGATTCGCCGTCAGCAGCCAGATGTGGTCGTCTTTGATCGCCAGCACGACCGACGAGCCGATGATCAGCTCGCTGGTGCGGACATTCAGCTTGGCTGTGCCTTCGATCGCGTTCCACTGCATCGCCACAGGGAACGACTTCGCAGGCACCAGCGGTGAGGAATCGCTCTGGGCCGGCGAGCTGGCTAGCAGGACCATGAGGGTGGATAGCGTCATACTGCCTCACGCGGGACCAAGTGGGAAAAAAACTGCTGCGTGCACGCATCCCAAGTATACGCCTGAGCGGCTCGTGTGCAGGCCTCGGGAACTCCGCGGGCCAGTGCATGCTCCACTGCGGCTCCAAGATCGCTGTCGAGGGCCCCGAGTGAGGGATCGACGACGATATCGATCGGCCCCGTCACGGGATAAGCCGCGATGGGCAGACCGCTCGCCAGGGCTTCGATCAGCACAATGCCGAAGGTGTCGGTACGGCTGGGAAAGACGAAAAGATCGGCGTTGGCATAGATCTCCGCCAGGGCTTGGCCCCTGCAAAGACCGAGAAAGCGGGCGTCGGGGTACTTCGCCTGCAATTCGGCCCGAGCCGGTCCGTCGCCGACGATGAGTTTGGTGCCTGCCGTGCGAAGTCTGAGAAAATCCTCGAGCCCTTTCTCGTACGACACGCGACCGACGGAGAGCATCAGTGGTCGCGGCAGGCCCGGATCCGTCTTGGTCCGCGGATGGAACAACGTCAGATCGACACCCCGCGACCAGCGGCGGATCGGAGCCGTGAAGCCACGGTCTTTCAGCTCCTGCTCCAAGCTCGCGGTCGACACCAGCATGGCACTCGACGCCGCGTGGAATTTCCGCACCAGCCGATATGTGAAACTTTCGGGAACATGCATGAGATGGTGGAGATATTCGGGGAAGCGGGTATGGTAAGATGTGGTGAAGTGCCAGCTGCGCTTGAGGCAGGCCCGGCGAACCTGCCAGCCGATCGGGCCCTCCGTGGCGATGTGGATGTGATCAGGTTGGAAGCGGCGCAGCAGCCGGTCGATCCGCCCCGGGTTCGGCATCGAGACACGAATTTCGGGGTAGAACGGCACGGCATACGAGCGAAACGCGGTCGGCTCGATCACCTCCACACTGTGGCCGTGATCGCGGAGCCAGCGGGTCGTGGTGTCCAGTGTGCGGACAACGCCATTCACCTGAGGGTGCCAGGCGTCAGTGGCAATCAGAATGCGGCTCATACGGGAGGATTAGCAATGCCCGTCGATCCCGACAAACGCAAACTGCGCGAACTCAAGCGGGCCGTCAAACACCGCGGTAACAAGCACCGTCGTGCCGAGCTCAAGAAGTCGCTGCGGGTCAATCCCGAAGAGGCGGCGTTCGACGAAGAATCCTTCGGTCGCCATTCCTCCGTCGTCTACAACGGCCTCGACCGGCCCGTCACGTGAAACGCTTCAGGCTGCAGATTCCCGCGGCGATCCGAGCCGCTATGGTGCAGCACGCTGTCGAAGACTCTCCCCTCGAGTGCTGTGGCCTTCTCGCTGGCCGCGATGGCATCGTGAGTGCTCGCTATCCCCTCCAAAATACACTTGCGAGTCCCACCGCATACTCCGCGGACGTTGGCGATCTCTTCTGCGCCTTCAAACGGTTGCGAACGGAATGCCTCGAACTCCTCGCCATCTATCACAGTCATCCCGACAGCGAACCGATCGCCAGCCGCCGCGATCTGGAGGAGTGGCACTATCACGATTGCATGATGTTGATAATTGGACTCAAGAAAGCACATCCGGTATGCCGAGGATGGTGGATCGAGGGCGGATTGGTCGTCCGCGGCGACATCCATGATGTGTAGATTTGGCGGCTGATCTTGCAATTATTTGTTTGACAGGCACCTGAATGCTCGTTATCGCCGCTCCCCAGGGGGGTGGTCATGGACAAGGTGAAAGCACGGCCGGCATTGTTCCGCGCGCTCGGCGCAAATGAACCGCCGACACATGTCCAAGTCGAGGGGCGCGAATACGCGCTCGTCATTGTTTTCAAACATGATTCCTGGGCTGCGACTGCACGCTATTCCTGCGGCTCCCACGAGATTGTCTGCAAATTCAACCGTCAGCAATCGATCCTCGGAATCCCCATGCGCTGGCTCGGTCATGCCCTGGCTCGCCGCGAAGCGAAAGCGCTGGCGACGCTCGATTCAGTCATTGGGATCCCACGCGGTTGCGGACCCGTCACCGTTGAAGGTACAGTCTGGAACAATGTGGTGGCCCATGACTATATTGAAGGGCACCCACTCGCGGGAAATGAAAAGGTCACGGCAGAGTTCTTTCCGCAACTGTTGCAGATGCTGAAAACAGTGCATCAGCACGACATCGCTTATGTGGATTTGCACAAGCGCGAAAATATCCTTGTCGACGAGGCTCGTCAGCCGTGGCTGATCGACTTCCAAGTCTGTTATAGCCACTGTCACAAACATCAGTCGAAGAGCCAGCTCCAATCTTCAATCCTGCAGCAGTTGCAGAGTATCGACCTTTATCATCTGACCAAGCACGTGCTGCGGCATCGCCCGGAGCAGGTGAAATCGCTGGGGCTGAGCGAATATCAATCGCCTCCCGGATGGATTCGCAGTCACCGCAAATTCGCGGTGCCGCTGCGGAGCCTTCGGCGAACGCTACTGGCAAAGTTGAATGTGCGGGCCCGCGACGGCATGGCCACCAGCGAAGTCTTTCCGGAAGACGCTGTGCGCCGCGAGAAACAGGCTGCTTAAATTCGGAGTCTGTCGAAGTCGTGCCAGAAGCCCGGATAGGTTTTTGCAACGCAGCCGGGATTGCGGATCGCCACGCCCGGCACTTTCAGACCGATCAGTGCCAGACTCATCGCCATGCGGTGGTCGTTGTAGGTGTCCAGAACGCAGCCGAGCATCGCCTTGGGCGTGATGGTGAGACCGTCCTTGATTTCATCAACTTGTATGCCGAGTTTGCGGAGTTCGGTCGCGATGGCAGCGATGCGATCCGTCTCCTTGTGTCGGATATGAGCCACGTTCTGAATTGTAGTCGACGAAGTTGCAAAACAGGCGACTGCTGCGAGCGTCGGGACCGTGTCAGAAATGGCATTCATGTCGATGGTGATGCCACTGAGTGAGTCTGGACCCGTGACACGTATGCCCATGTCAAGCTCCTCAACGACGCATCCCATCATTGCGAGTGCATCGACGAATCTCACATCACCCTGAAGCATATCGCGTTTCATGCCCTGCACCGTCACGGATCCGCCGAGGATCGCGGCGGCAGCGAAGAAATAGGATGCCGCGGAAGCGTCGGGTTCGATGACATAGTTGGTGATCGTATACGGCTCCACCTGAGCCGGGATCTCGAATGTGTTGTGAGTCCGTCGGACCTGCAATCCCCAGTGTGCCATCATAGCGAGCGTCATATCAATATAAGGCTCCGAGACGATCGTACCGGTCAATTCGATCGTGCAGGATTGCTTCGCCCGCGGAGCGGCCATCAGGATTGCACTGAGATACTGACTGCTCAGATCGGCCCGCAGCGAAGCGCGACCGCCGGGTAAACCGCTCGCCTCGACAATCACCGGCGGGCAATCGTTGTTTGCTTCACAGCGTGCCACGGCACCAATTTGATTGAGGGCATCGATCAGATCGCGGATCGGTCGCTCACACATCCGGGGTACGCCATCGAGGCGGAAGCGTCCACGACCGACAGCGACCATAGCTGTGAGAAACCGCATCGATGTGCCGGAGTTTTCGACAAAAAGTTCAACAGTTTTATCGGTCTTCTTCCACTTGGATGTCGATTTATGCACGGTCATCGAAGTGCCGTCGACGTTGACGACATGACCCAGTCGGCAGAGTGAATCGATCATCACTTCTGTGTCTTCACTGACGAGTGGATTCTGCAAGGTGCATTCGTTGCTGTAGAGGGCGGCCATGATGAGCGCGCGATTGGTAATGCTCTTGCTGCCGGGCACCTGGATATTGTGGCTCAAGGGGCGATGCAAAACTTTGATCAGCAATTCGTCTGGATAGTCACGCATAGGTCACATGGAGCATGAACAACCCCTGCGGCGGGGCGGTGGGACCAGCTTCCTTGCGGTCCATCAGTTCCAGCACCTCTTTCACTTTGACCTCCGGCCAGTAGCCACGGCCGACCTGATAGAGTGTGCCGACAATCGAACGCACCATATTGTAGAGAAATCCATCCGCCTCAACTTCGACGATCACCGTGGCCTCATCGCGACGGACGTCGATGTCGAAGATCGTGCGGATGCTGCTGAGCCGATTAGGCCAGTTGGTTTCAAAGCTGCGAAAGTCGTGGCGACCCTTCAGATACTGAGCTGCACGATGCATGGCCTGCTCGTCGAGCCGCTGCCGTGGCTGCCAACTCGTCCGACGCAGAAACGGGTCCGGCACACGGCGATCATTGATGACATAACGATAGCGCTTTCTGATCGCATCCTTGATGGCACAAAATGAATGGGACACATCATCAATGGAGAGCACGGCAATGTCATCTGGCAGCTTGGCGTTGATGGCCTTCAGCAAGGTGGCATTGTCGAGGCGGGTGCTGGTGAACATATTCACGACCTGCCCGAGTGCGTGCACGCCAGCGTCAGTTCGACCGCTGCCGACGCAGTGAACCCGTGGCTCGCAGGTGATGCTCTGGATCGCGGTTTCGAGTGTCTGCTGAATGGTCGGAGCGTTCGCCTGCGTCTGCCAACCGCCATAGTCCGTGCCGTCGTATGTCACAGTGAGTTTAAGGTTTCGCATGTCATGGCCAAACGCGCTATGAGATGATCCCGCGCGAGAGCAGCGCCTCCGCACACTGCACGGCGTTGCTGGCGGCACCTTTGCGGAGGTTGTCAGCCACAATCCAGAGCACCAGCGCGTTCGGGTTCGATGGATCTTGCCGCACACGGCCGACGAAGGTGTGATCGCTCCCTTCCGCATGGATCGGCTGCGGGAATTCGCCTTTCGTCTCGTCCATGAGTACAACGCCGGGAGCCTTCGCGAGTGCGCTCTTCGCAGCGGCGACGCTCACGGGGTTGGCGAATTCCACGGTCACCGCTTCGCTGTGCGCGACCCGCACCGGCACCCGCACGCAGGTCGCACAGACGCCGATGGACTCGTCGCCGAGGATTTTTTTTGTCTCGTTGACGACCTTGTTTTCTTCTTCCGTGAAACCGTTGGGGTCGAGTGTCCAGTCGAGCGTGAGCACATTCCCGGCAAGCTGCCCGCGATGGGCCGTGGGAGCGGGGATCGGGCCGCCGGCAGCAAACGCCTTGTTTTGAGCGTCAAGATCGACGAGTCCCTTCGCGCCTTTGCCCGAACTCGACTGGTAGGTGCAGACGACGATGCGCGTGATGCGGCCCAGATCATGGAGTGGTTTGAGTGCCACGCAGAGCGGAATCGCTACGCAGTTGGGGTTCGCCACAATCCGCTTCGGGGCATGGTGCAATTGCTCAGCGTTCACCTCGGGCACGACCAGTGGGCAGTCGGGGTCCATCCGCCAGGCGGAGGAATTGTCGACGACATACGCGCCCGCCGCCGCGGCGATCGGGCTGAACTCCCGGCTCACGCTCGACGGCGTGCTGCTCAGCACGATCTGCATCCCCTCGAATTCCTTCGCCGCGATCAGCTTCACCTTGTGCGTGGCCCCGGCGAACGTCACCGACTTGCCCGCGGACTTCTCCGACGCCAGAAACTTGATGGTCCTGATGGGAAACTTGCGCTCCGCCAGCACAGTGCGGATGAGTTCACCCACGGCCCCGGTCGCACCGACCACTGCAACATTCACCGCCACGGCTCAGACTCCTGTTTGTCAATGTAATGTAGTGAAACGAAGCGAAGATAACCACAGAGGCACAGAGAGCGCAGAGGAGTCACAGAGAAGATAGGAGTATAATTACTGTTGTTGCCGTGCTTAGTAATATAAGATGACTTGTACGGCACTGTAACTCCTCTCTGCATGCTGCGGTTGTCTGCGCTTCGTTTCAGATTGTTTTTCTCTGTGACTCCTCTGCGCTCTCAGTGTCTCTGTAGTAATATTTTGCCATTCATCCATATCCAGACTATGACGATTGCCAGCACTAGCATCATTGGCTCGGAGACGGGCACAAACGCGATATTATCCACAGCAAAGTACGTCGGCGTGTTGATGAATGTGTCGGTTCCGACTGTGGTGGTGTCGGAGGAATCGAACGTGAACGTCAGCGTGCGTGTCGAGTCGCTGAGCGCGGAGAGATCGACAGTGGTCCAATCGCGGATCAGGTAGTCCTCGGTATTGTTGGTGAAACGATAGTCGGCAAGGTAAAACTCGACGAGGCCGGTGGGAAGGTTGGCGTCGTCGCGGCCTTGGATTTTCAGGAGCAGAAAGTCGGGATCGTTGCCGGTGGTGCCACCGAACTTCTTGGCGAACGCGTTCGGCGGCGGGTCGCCATCGCGCATCGACAAGTATGCATAAGTCGTGTTGGTGATGCTCAGGCTGGTGGGCCGCGTGTCCATGGGGAATGTCATGGTCGGCGCATTGCCGATGGCCCCCGGATCATAGCCGACCGCGTAGTTGTCGGAGCCACCCGCCCCGGCTCCCTGCGGAAACGGAATAGGCTGCGGTGTGTAATAGGCCGCATACTGATTGGTGAAGCCGATGGTTGTGAGGTCTTTGATATTGGAATAGCTGAAGCCTTCGAAGGCACCGCTGCTGAAGGCGATGCCGCTGCTGGTGAAAGGTGTGGAATTGATATTGGAGTTTGGGGCGAGCGGCAGTTCTTCCATCGTCGCGACCTGGGCCGAGGCGATGGACGCGACAATAAACAATACACACATGCAACGCATGGAAACGACTCCTGAGTGATTGGAAAGTGATTCAGTCGAGATTGGCGACGGCTTCGCCGCCCGCGCGGGTGCAGAGTGCCGCGAGTGTCGGCTGGTCCATCGTCTGCCGCAGCCAGCGGGCGGAGCCGTCGGCGAACAGCACGTTCACACCGCGGGAATGCTCACTGCGCATGTCATTTTCAAAAGCGGGGGCAGCGTTGATGGGGTAAGCTTGATCGAAGAGATTGCGACCGTTGATCCACTGACCGTCGAGCCAGCCACTGTCTTCGGATATTGCAATGGTGTTGGCGAGTCCATCGCGGATGTCGTCGGCACGGAACGCACGATCGTAGATCATCATACCTTTTGGTGGATTGTTGGGGCTGGTGATGCGCTCGCCATAGATACCGCCGTAGTCGCAGGCCCCGCGGCCGCTGACGGTGTCGTCGCGTCGGCGGGATGCAGGGCACATATATATCTTTAATACATGACTTGCTGCAACGGCATTGTCTGTGTGGTCGAATGCTTTGCTGAAATCAATTTGGCGGAAGAGGTTGTCCTGGTCGAGATACGGCAGCAAAAATGCGCTCCAGGCGATCTGCTTTTTGCTGTGGTCGCTGCCGGGCCGCCATTCGATCCCGCCCACAGGGAAGCGGTTCAGGTGGGTGTGGTGCGAGTTCAGGCCGATGCCGATCTGGCGGAAGTTGTTCAGGCACTCGGTGCGGGCAGCGGCGGAGCGCACCTTCTGCACGGCAGGCAGCAGTAATCCGATGAGGACTGCAATGATGGCGATGACGACGAGCAACTCGATGAGCGTGAAACCGCGGCAGATACGACGACACATGACAGGTACTCCGCCCACCGGTGCCGGGTGGGATTGAGGAAGGAACGCCCGCAGGCAGGTCTTCTGGCTTTCGGCTCGAACGAGTTGGCAGCCTTCCCGCGTTGGCAGTGGCTTTGCAACTCTCGCCGATCACAGCAGCGGCCCTGCGCCGGATTCGCACCGGCTTCCCTTTTCATCCGAGCCGAAGCTCGGAACCTGGGGGCATCATTGTCATAGAGCCACGCCAAATAATTGCAAGTGGTGTGAATTCAATTCACGGCCAGTTGGATGAGCACGAGGACCAGCAGCCCGATGCTGATGATGCCATTGATTTGAAAGAACGCCCGGTTCACGCGGCTGAGGTCGTCGGGGCGGACCAGCCAATGCTCATAGATCAATAGCACAGCAATCGCAGCGAGCCCGATCATATAGATGGTATGCAAATGCGGCGACGCAATTCCCAACACAGTTAACAGTATTAACATAATTGCATGGCACACGGCCGCGACGCGCAAGCTGGCTTTCACACCCAGACGTGCCGGGACGCTGTGCCAGCCTTCTCGACGGTCAAACTCTGCATCCTGACAGGCGTAGAGGATGTCAAACCCGCTGACCCAGAAGAGCACCGCACCTCCGAGGAGCAGCGGCACGGACATGTCAGTCATGCCGCGAATCGCAATCCACGCGGCCACGGGGGCCAGCATCAGTGCAGCACCCAGCCAGAAGTGAGCCAGGGCTGTGAATCGCTTGGTTAGCGAATAGCCAGCGAGAAAAAGAATCACGGGACCAGCGAGAATCAGCGGCCAGTCGTTGGGCTGGAACAGCAGTGTCGCGGCGAAGAAGCATGCAACATTCGCCAAGGCGAACAGCGTCACACCGGCCACGCTCAGCGTCCCCGCGGGCAGATGCCTCGTCGCGGTGCGCGGGTTTCGGGCGTCGATGTGGCGATCGGCCAGACGGTTGAACGCCATCGCAAAGCTTCGGGCAAAGACCATGCAGAGCAGGATGCCGAGCGCGTCCTGCCAGCGGAACGGCGCGTCCTTCCACGCCAAAGCGGCACTCAGAAATGCAAACGGCAGGGCGAAGATCGTATGGCTGAAGCGGATCAGCGCGAGGTAGTGCCGGAGAGTGCTCATCAGGAAACTAAGATAACCTCAGAGGCACAGAGAACACAGAGGCGTCACAGAGTTGGAGCCCCTCAGACTTCTCAGTGAGGCTGCAATTCTTCAACCGCATCGAGGGCCCAGAGGTAAACCGTTTTTGCGAGGCTGGAGCCGAGACCGAGGTCCTGCAGGCCGGCGGGGCCGATCTCGGCGATCGGGTCACGAAGCTGTGACAGTCGAAATGCGGCTTGACGGTACGCCCGCACACGGTACAAGTTCCCGCCGCGATGAGCGAAATCCGAGGCCTCGTCGCGCAATCGCTGGATGATTCTGGCGTTTGTCATCGGAAACACCTCCACGCCATTATTCGCGGTGCGTGGACGGTTGTCCAGACAGGTAGGGATGCCATGGCCGGATTTCGCATGCATGTCGGCACGGCCGCCGTGGTCGGCGTCGGCTACGGATTCGCCGCGGTCGGGCCGCTGGGTTTCAAGCTGGATGCGGCAATTCTCGCCGGTGGCGTCACCGCGCTCGGCGGTATGCTCCCCGATCTCGACAGCGACAACGGCAAGCCGATCCGCGAGGTCTTCGGGCTCGCCGCCGCCGTGGTACCGCTCCTGCTGCTGCCGCGCCTCGAACACATGGGATTGTCGCACGAAGCCATGCTCATCGTGCTGATCTCGCTGTATCTGCTGATCCGGCACGGCGCATCCGCGGTCCTCGCGAAACTCACCATCCACCGCGGGATGTTCCACAGCATCCCGGCCATGTTGATCGCCGGGCTCGTGGTCTATCTCGAATACTGCTGCAGCGACCGCACCGTCCGCGGGTTGCTCGCGGGAGGCGTGATGCTCGGGTTCCTCTCGCACCTCGTGCTCGACGAAATCTACAGCGTCGATTTCAACGGTCTTCGCGTGCGATTGAAGAGCTCGACGGGCAGTGCCGTCAAGCTTTTCTCCCCGTCGGTGTTGGGCACCACCGTTTGCTACGCGATCCTTGGTATCCTTGCCAGCGGGGCCTGGCTCGACTGGAAGCAGGGCGGGAACGAAGTGTGGCAGACGTACTGGACGCAGTTCGCCGACAAAAATAAATGGATCGCCAGCCGTTGAATCTGAATCGGTCTTGTACACTTTTCCGTCCGCTGCCCGTTGCGACGAAACACTGACGGCGCAGCGATTGCGTTGATATCATCTCTGCGATCAGAAGCCATCGATTCGTCTCAATCTTGAGACTCGTGCCCTGTGCGGTTCCCGAATGCGGGAATTTCGCAGTTCACGGACGCGGTTGGCTGACGACACCGAATGCGGTTCATATGTCACACGTACTGGATTACAGGTCCGCGCCATGACAGACGCTCCGCCGGTCCCGGCACTGGCACAATCGACATGGACGACCCGTCGCGCAATGGCGACGTGGAGTTTCTGCATTGGCCTCTGGAGCACGATGGTGTTCTGGTGGTATCCCTACAGCATTTTTGTGTCGTCGATGGGCTTGTTGCTCGGCATGTTGAGCCTGGTGATGGGTTGGAAAGCCGGCCGCGAGGGTCAGAATCTTGCCCTCGGCGGTGTGATTCTCTGCGGCAATGTGCTGGCCATGACCTTCATCGTCTACCGCGGCATGCAGTACTGGTTCGGCGATCTTTCCTACCCCATTTATCCGTAACGCGAAAGAGACAGCGATGCCTCAGCTCTTTCCGAAAAGCTCGAATCCGATGGCCAAGCTGGGGGTCCTCCTGGGCCCGCTGCTCTTTGCCGGCGGCGGGATCGGGCTCTCAGCGTTTTACCGCAGTGACTACACGACCGGTCGCAACGAAGTCATCGAGCAACCGGTGCCGTTCAGCCACAAACACCATGTGAGCGAACTCGGCATCGATTGCCGCTACTGCCACACGTCGGTGGAGAACTCCTCCTACGCGGGCATCCCGCCGACGAAGACCTGCATGAACTGCCACCAGCAGATGTGGCTGGGTGCCGAGCTTCTCGAGCCGGTGCGGAAGAGCTATCAGACCAACAAGCCGATCGAGTGGACGCAGGTCAACAACACGCCCGACTACGTCTACTTCAATCACAGCATTCACGTCGCCAAGGGCGTTGGCTGCGTATCGTGCCACGGCCGCATTGACAACATGCCACTGGTGTTTCAGAGCAAGACCCTTCTGATGGAGTGGTGCCTGAACTGCCACCGGGTTCCGGAACTTCACCTGCGTCCGAAGAGCGAGATCTTCAACCTGGGCTGGAAGCCGACAGACGTGGCGTTCACGGAGATGCACGGCGACGTGCCTCAGAAATACAGCACGATCGACACCGACGGCACCAAAATCCCGACGCAGTCCCAGAGCGAGTTGGGGCGGATGTTGAAGGAGAAGTATCACGTGCGCGAAGCGCAGACGATCACGAACTGCAGTATTTGCCACCGCTAACCCGGAAGGCGGAGGGTGGAAGGCGGAAGGCGGATCAATCGAGCGGCATGTCCGCCTTCCGCCTTCCACCATCCGCCTTCGAGAAGGAAACGAGTACGCATCATGCGAAAACACGAGCAGGAACAGTGGCAGTCGCTGGATCAGTATTTCGGCACGCCCGCGTTCCATCAGACGTTGAAAGACGAGTTTCCTGAAGACGCTGCGGAGTGGCTCGATCCGGTGACGCGCCGCCGCTTCCTTCAGCTCAGCGGTGCGTCGATCGCACTCGCCACCGCGGTCGGCTGCAATCCCTCGCTGAAGCCGATGTCGGAGCAGAAAGCACTTCAGTACGTCAAGAAGCCCGAACAGATCACCACCGGTGTGCCGCTCTTCTTCGCCAGCACGATCACTCTCGGCGGATTTGGCCTCGGCATCCTTGGCAAGAGCTATCAGGGGCGGCCTGTCAAGGTCGAAGGCAATCCCAGCCATCCCGCGTCTCTCGGCAGCACCGATCTCTACACACAGGCCGCCACGCTCGGCGTCTACGACCCCGACCGCGCCAAGACCTGCCTGAATCGCAACGGCACCGCCACGTGGGACAAAGTCAAAGGCACGCTCACGCAGATCGTCGATGCCCAGCGGGCCAAGCGCGGCGCCGGGCTCCGCATCGTCACGGAAGCAGTCACCTCGCCGACGTTCGCTGGGCTGATGGACGAGCTCCAGAAGACGTTGCCGGAGATGAAGTGGATTCAGTACGAAGCCTGCGGCTTGGAGAACGCCACGAAGGGCGCACGACTCGCTTTCGGGAAGTACGTCAGCACCTCGTACAAGCTCGGCGAAGCCGATGTGATTCTGAGTGCGGATGCCGATTTCCTCTGCTCCAGCCCGGGCGGCGTGCGCTACACGCGCGATGCGATGGCCCGCCGTAAAGTACGGATCACGAATGATGCGAAACGTCGCGACGGCGTCGCACCCGACGCGATGAGCCGCATCTACTCGGTCGAGAGCATGACGAGTGGCGTGGGTGCGGTCGCCGATCACCGTCTGCCGCTCAAGCCGACTGAAATTGAATCGTTGCTGCGGGAGATCGCCAAGGAGCTCGGTATTCAAGGCGTGCCGGCCGCGGGTCCACTGCCGGAGAACGCCAAGGCGTGGGTCAAGCCGGTCGCAAAGGATCTCGCCAGCCGCAGCGGCAAGGCAGTCGTGGTGGTCGGCGATCATCTGTCCGACACCGCACATGCAGTCGGTCATGCGATCAACCACAAGCTCGGCGCAGTTGGCAAGACCGTGGTGTACACCGATCCGGTTCAGGTTGGCATGAACGGCCCGAACGCCGATCGCTTCGCCGATGGTGCCGCGGCTCTGAAGGTTCTCACTGACGAAATGAAAGCCGGCACGGTCGATGCCCTGCTGCTGCTCGGCAACGTCAACCCGGTCTACTCCGCTCCCGCCGATCTCGACTTCGCCGCCGCCATGAAGGCGATGAACGAGCAGAAGAAGCCCTGCTTCCGGCTCAGCAGCCACGAAGACGAAACATCACTCTACTGCGAGTGGTTCATCAACGAAGCCCATCAGCTTGAGATGTGGGGCGACGCCCGTGCCTACGACGGCACGGTCAGCCTGCAGCAGCCGATGATCGCGTCCATCGTGGATGGCAAGAGCACGCTCGAAGTGCTCTCCGCACTGCTGCTCAAACCGAACAACGACCTGCTGGCGATGGTGCAGGCCACCTGGCAGGCGCACTTCACCGAGAAGAAGCTCGAAGGCAGCTTCGACGACTGGTGGTTCAAGGTCGTGGAGTCGGGCGTGATTGAAGGCACTACGTTCCCGGCGATCACCGTCGGTGAGCCCAAGCTGACCGACCTGCCGACGACGGCCCCGGCGACGGTGAAGGATGAGATCGAGATCGTCTTCCGCCCCGATCCGACCATCTACGACGGTCGCTTTGCGAACAACGGCTGGCTGCAGGAAGTGCCCAAGCCGATGACCTCGCTGACGTGGGACAATGCCCTGATCATGAGCCCGGCCACGGCAGACAAGCTGCAGTGCGGGATGACGTTCAACTGGTTCGGCGGCGAAGCCAACTTCGGCTATCGCGGCGGTGAACACGGCAACATGATCTCGCAGATCGTCGAAATCAAAGTCGAAGGTCGCACGGTGGAAGCGGCGGTGTTCATCCTCCCTGGCCACGCAGACGACTGCATCACCTTCCACCTCGGCTACGGGCGCTTCCCCAAGGGAGCCGTGCAGGCAGGTGAAGACGGCAAGGGGCTCGGCTTCAACGCGAATCTGATCCGCACCAGCAAAGCACGGCATGTGCTCGGCGGACTCAGGATCGGCAGCAACCTGACCAAGACCGGCCGCAAGTATCACCTCGGCTGCGTGCAGGGTCAGGTCAGTATGGAAGGGCGTCGCCCGGCTCGCCACGGCACGGTCGCCGAAATGACTGCTGCCATGACGGTCGTCGATCACGGCAACCACAAGCACTACCACATGAAGGGTGATTCGCACGCCTTCGACTTCGCCAACAATCCGAATTCCGCCGCGGCAGAGCGGGAGATCCTGCGGACCTTCCTGCCCGGCACGCCCGAAGAACGCTCCCGGCTGGCCATGCAGTACGGCCCCAAGCCCGAGCCCGGCACTCACCCCGAATTCGCACACATCCGCGACGCCGGCTATGTGGACAACGTCGCTCATGGCGACGACGGCGAAGAGCACGCCCGCGAGCACAAGCACGCACACGATCCGCGTCTGATCAACCTCACGCTGATCGCCGACCACGAGAACAACAAACTCTACCGCCGCTGGGCGATGGCGATTGACCTCGGTGCCTGCGTCGGCTGCACCGCCTGCGTGGCCGCCTGCGTCGCGGAAAACAACATCCCCGTGATCGGCAAGACGGAAGTGACCCGCGGTCGCATCATGCACTGGATCCGCATCGACCGCTACTTCGCCACGCCCGCGGAGCACGGCGGCACCGAGAAGCAGGACATGGTGGCCCGCTGGAAGAGTCTGGCCGACAATACCGCGGCCGTCGAATCGTTTGTCATGCCCTTGCCCTGCCAGCAGTGCGAGAAGGCACCTTGCGAAGTGGTTTGCCCCGTCGCCGCGACCGTACACAGTGCCGATGGCCTGAACAGCATGGTCTACAACCGCTGCGTCGGCACCCGCTACTGCGCCAACAACTGCCCGTACAAGGTGAGGCGGTTCAACTTTTTGCAGTACGCCAACTATTCCACCGGCACCAGCCTGAATCTGGTCAACAACCCGGATGTGACGGTCCGCACCCGCGGCGTGATGGAGAAGTGCACCTACTGCGTGCAGCGGATCCGCAACGCGGAGATCGAAGCCGAGCGCGAGTGCGATACGCCGGGCCGGCAGATGGTGCGCACGCCAATGGGCATCCGCCCGCTGATCTACGACGGCGAAATCAAGACCGCCTGCCAGGCGGCGTGCCCCGCCGGGGCGATCAGCTTCGGTGACCTGAACTACGACCAATATGTGCCGGTGGTCAAGCAGGGCGAGAAGTATGTGGATGCCGGGCGGCACAACGGCTTCAGTGAAGTCAGCCGCTGGAAGCTCGAACCGACCGGCTACGGCGTGCTCGCGGACTTGAACACCATGCCGCGCACGAGCTACCTCGCCGCGATCAAGAATCCGAATCCCGAACTCGCCCCGCCGACGGCGGTGAAGGGGAGCCACTAATGGCCCAGGTGTTGTTTGCACCCGACGCTCCGCCGGAGCACACGGTCTACACCGACGATGAACAGCTCATCGGCGGCGAACAGAATCTCGTCACCATCGGCGAGAAGATCGGCAACGTCTGCCTCGGCGAAATCACCACGCCCAAAGGGTGGTGGATGTGCTTCCTCTTCGGCTTCACGCTGCTGCAGGGGCTCGTCGTCGCCGTCGCTTACCTCTTCTACATGGGCCTCGGCATCTGGGGTTTGAACAGCCCCGTGTTCTGGGGCCTCGCGATCGTGAACTTCGTCTGGTGGATCGGCATCGGCCACGCAGGGACGCTCATCTCCGCCATTCTGCTGCTGATGCACCAGAAGTGGCGCACGAGTCTGAACCGCTTTGCCGAGGCGATGACGATCTTCGCCGTGATGTGCGCCGGTATCTTCCCGCTGATTCACATGGGGCGGCCCTGGCTGGCATACTGGCTCTTTCCGTTTCCGAATAACTTCGCCATGTGGCCGCAGTTCCGCAGCCCGCTGGCGTGGGACGTCTTCGCCGTCAGCACCTACTTCACCGTCTCGCTGCTGTTCTGGTACGTCGGCCTGGTGCCTGACTTCGCCTACCTCCGCGACCACGCCAAAACCCGCATCCAGAAACTCGCCTATGGGTTCTTTGCCCTCGGATGGCGTGGCTCGGCGATCCACTGGCGGCGCTACGAAAAGCTCTACCTCCTGCTCGCCGGTATCGGCACGCCGCTCGTCTTCAGCGTGCATACGATCGTGAGCTTCGACTTTGCCGTGAGTATCGTGCCGCTCTGGCATGCGACGATCTTCCCTCCGTTCTTCGTGGCCGGGGCGATCTTCGCCGGGTTTGCGATGGTGATCTGGCTCGCCGTGCCACTGCGGCACTTCTACGGCATGACCGACCTCATCACCATGAAGCACATGGAGCTTTGCGGCAAGGTCATGCTCGGCACCGGCTTGCTTGTCAGCTACGGCTACTTCTGCGAACTCTGGTTCGCATGGTACGGCCAGAGCGAGTACGAATGGGGGACCACCCTCCAGCGCATCTGGTACGGGCCCTACGCCTGGGCGTACTGGATGCTCATTCTTACCAACACGCTCATTCCGCAACTGCTCTGGCACCCGTATTTCCGCAAGAGCGAGTTCTGGCTCTTCACGCTTGCCGGGTCGGTGCACATCGGCATGTGGTTCGAGCGGTATGTGATTGTGACCACGCTGAGCCGCGATCAGCTTCCGTCGAGTTGGGGCCGCTATCAGCCGACGATCTGGGACTACATGACGTTCCTCGGCACGATCGGCTTCTTCATCACGATGTTCTTCCTGTTTGTGCGGTTCCTGCCGATGATTTCGATCACGGAAATGCGTGAGTTGCTGCCGCTGAAAGCCGGTGGCCGCGGTGGTCATGCCGTCATGGAGAACGCCAAGTGAGCGCACCTGCCACCACTCCCGAGACCTGGGGCCTGCTCGCCGAGTTCGAGACGGGCGACGAACTCATCGCCGCGACGCGGAAGGCCCGCGAAGCCGGCTACACCCGCATGGACGGCTACTCGCCGTATCCCATCGGCGAAGTCGCCGACGAGCTTGGCTTCCCGCGCAGCGAGATGGGCGCGATCATGTTCCTTGGCGGAATGATCGGTGCCATCTCCGGATTCTGCATGCTCGTCTGGACCTCCAGCTTCGACTACCCGCTGAACGTCGCCGGCAAGCCCTATGTGATGTCCTGGCCGATGTTCATTCCGATCACTTGGGAACTGCTGGTCCTCACCGCGAGCCTCACAGGTGTGATTGGTCTGTTCGCCCTGTGCGGACTGCCGATGCCGTACCATCCGCTGTTTAATGTCCCGGCGTTTGCCCGTGCGACCAAGGATCGCTTCTTCCTCGCGATCGAAGCGATCGATCCGCAGTTCAACCTGAACGACACGAAATCATTCCTCGGGACGCTGAGCCCGGCCAGCGTGGAAGAGGTGCCGGCATGAGAAGCCTGATCCTGTTATCGTTCGTGCTTGCCGTGGGCTGCCAGCAGAAGATGGCGACGCAGCCTGCACCGCGGGCGTACGGCCAGAGTAGTCTCTTCGCCAACAAGCAGGCCTCGCGGCCGCTCGAAGACGGGGTCGTGGCCCGCGGTCAGAAAGCCGACAGCAACGCCCTCATCAGCGGGCTGAGCAAGAAGGGCCGCGAGGTCAAAGTCGGCGACTGGTCCGGTGCCAAGGCCTACGATGTGAACTCGGTGGTTCCTCCAGCCGGGGCTCCGAACGACGTCGAGAATTTCGTCTCCGAGTTTCCGTTCCCGATCACGGAAGCCGACATGCACCGCGGTCAACAGCGGTTCAATATTTTCTGTGCGCTTTGCCACAGTGCCGCTGGGGATGCCAACGGCAAGATCGTCGAACGCGGCTATCTGCGTCCGCCGAGCTATCACCTCGACCCCGACAACAAGGCGATGGACTACAGCACCTTCGGCAGCCCGAGCACGGAGCTCCATCAGGGTTACAGCCGCGGGTTCTACCGCTTCGGCAAGAAGTTCCCGCTGCGGGAAGTGCCAGTGGGATACATCTTCCAGGTGATTACGTGGGGTTATGGCGGCATGCCGGATCACGCCAGCCAGATCCCGCCGGAGGATCGCTGGCGCATCGTGGCCTACATCCGGGCTCTGCAACTGAGCCAGGGTGCTGAAGCTGGCAAACTGCCCGAAGCCCAGAAACAGAAGCTCGACGGTGTGAAAACCGACGCACCCAAACATTAACCGTTCGCGACGCGTCTCCGACGCGGTCACAACGAGGATTGCACGTGGCAGAGAATACACATCACGATTACGAAGCTCCAGCGGTTCCGCTGGACCTCGGGCCGATGCGCGGTCGGGCTCTCCTGCTCGGCCTCGTCGGGCTCGCGGCGTGGGCTATCCTCGGCGTCATCAACATGAGAGACTATCCCGATGTCGAGGGGCACACGGCTCCCGGCGGGATCCGCGATTTCTTCCTCACCTATCAGGTCAGCTTCGTTTTCTGGATGAGTGTACCCATCGGGGCGATGGCGCTCGGTCTGCTCGGCCACATCGTGAGTGCATCGTGGGGTCTGGTCTTCCGCCGCATCTTCCAGGCCGCCATGCGCTGCTGGCCGCTCTTCGCCGTGTTCTTCATCGTGCCGGTGATCAGCCTGTTCATGGGTGAAGCATCGCCGTTCTGGTGGGTCATCCCTGCAGACAAGATTCCCGAATTCAACACCAGTGAATACGTGCTCAAGGAGCAGAGTCACCGGCAGGACATGTATCTGAATATCAATCGCTTCCTGATCACGGCCGGGCTGGTCTTCGCACTCTACTGGTGGCTCATGAGCAAGCTCAACACCTGGGGTGTGAAGAGCGAAGATGAGCATGACTACGAAAGCTGGAGCAAACTCCGCCGCCTCGGCGGGCCGGGTTTCATCCTCTGGGCACTGACCTTCACTGTCATCATCACCGACTGGGTGATGTCCGTTGAGCCAGCGTGGTTCTCCACCATGTTCCCGGTCGTGGCGGCCATGAACTGCTTCCTGACCACCTTTGCTTTCAGTGCTCTGGTGCTGTACACGCTCATCGGGGGCAACGACACGGTTCTGCACATAGTGAAAATGAAGTTTCGCATTGACATCGGCTCGCTGATGTATGGATTCACGATGGTGTGGACCTACGCCACGTTCAGCCAGTACATGCTGATCTGGGCCGGCAACATGCCAGAAGAAATTATCTACTACAAGAAGCGCCTCGAAGGGGGCTGGCAGTACATGGCCTATGCCCTGATGGTGATTCACTGGTTCCTGCCGTTTGTGATCTTGCTGTTCCGCGAAGTGAAGACCGATCCGCGGAAGATGCGGCGGATGACCGTGCTGCTGCTGGCGATCTGCATGCTGGATGTGATCTGGTGGATCGTGCCGACGTACACGCATCCGGGCTGGGCTCATGTGCCGATGGCCATTGCCGCGATCGCCGGGCTGGGCGGAATCTTTGCCTGGGCGTTCTTCGGGCAACTGGCAAAACGCAACCTGCTGCCCAAACGCGATACGGAGTTCCTGGCAACGTGGGGCGAACACCACTAATTGAGTGAGGCGGTGTGTGATGAGCGAGCCGAAGAGCAGCAACGAACGCTGGAAGCGCATCTACGAAGCGTTTTCGGGGGCGACCGCGCCGGGGCATCACTACGAAGCGCCGACCGGCACCGCACCCGAGAGCATCACCGCGGGCCACGAACCCGACCGCTTCGACGCCCGCGGCATCATCATGGTGCCGGTCCTGATTGTGGTCGTGACCTTCCTCGCTTACCTGATGGTGACAGGCGTTTTTTCTCTCATACAGCCGGGCAAGTCGGTGGCGTCGCCGACGACGAGCCCGCTGGCCGTGGAACAAAGCGAGAAACCATTCAACACCCGCGTCGAGACGATCAGCAGCACGGAGGCGAAGGCGGAGTTCCATCAGCCACGGCTCGAAAGTCTCCAGGTGGTCGAGGATCGACGGCCCGGCCAGAGCAAGCCCGATCCGATTTTTCTCCGCTCGTTTGTCGCGACCCAGAAGAATAACAGTTATGAGCTCAAGCCACAGGATCTCTATCCCAAGCTGTTCGTTGATCCCAAGACCGGTGAACGGCTGCTCGACGAATACAAGAAGCTTCCCCACGACCACGCCCGCATCCCCGTGGATGTGGCGATGAAGCTGCTGATTGAGTCAGGGGCGCTGAAAGCCAACGCCGAGGGCAAGGCTCCGGTCGGCAGTGCCGGCAATGCCAAGACCTCGAACGGCGGTCAGGCGATTCCGACACCGCACGTCGAAACCACCCCGGCCGCAGCACCCGCGGCCGCACCCGCCAAGAAGGACCACTAAGAGCCATCATGCGGCAGGCGCTCCTATTTCTGTTGCTCGTCGTCCTGACCGGAGGTGAACTCCGCGCGCAGATTTCGTACGGCCGGGCCCCGAAGGTCGCCAAGGACCCGGAGCAGCCGCCGGGCGTAGGCATCACGCAGAAGCTCGGTGGCAAGGTGCCGCTCGATCTCGAATTCCGCGACCATCACAACCGACCGATCAAGCTCTCCGAGTGCGTAGGCGACAAGCCGACCGTGCTGGTGCTGGCGTACTTCTCCTGCCCGAAGCTCTGCACGGAAGTCCTCAACGGCCTCGTCGGCGAGATGAAGCCACTGACTCGCTTCGACATGCGGGCAGGCAAAGACTTCAACGTCATCACGGTGAGCATCAACCCGAAAGACGATCCGCAGTTCGCCCGCAAGAAGCGGACGAGCTATCTCGACGAATATGACAAGCGGGCCGAGGAGGATCCGGGCTGGTGGTTCCTGACGGCCAGCCACGGGCAGGGAACGGATCTGTTGGAAGCCGAAGGCAAGATCCGCACGCTCGCCGAGTCGATCGGCTACGGCTATGCAGCGGACAACTGGAAAGCGTACGACGCGGCCCGCTCCGAGACTGACCCCGCCAAGCGGGCCGTGCTGCTGGAGACGGCGATCCGCAAGACCAAGGATTACGTGCATCCGTCGGTGGTGGTGATCCTCACCAAAGACGGCACGATTTCGCAGTATTTCCACGGTCTGCCGCGTGCTGTGGGCGGTGGTGATCTCGACGACGGTTACAACGCCGAGGATCTCCGCACGTCGCTCGGCACGGCCAATGGCGGGAAGATCGGTAGCACACTGAACCGCTTGGCGATGAGTTGCTTCGCCTACGACGACCAGAGTGCGACCTACAAGCTGAACATGAGCCGCCTCCGCTGGGCCGCGGCTCCGTTCCTGCTGATGCCGCTCGGGTTCGGGTTCTACGCCTGGCGGCAGGCACGGCGGGAGAGAGCGAAACGCCTATCCGTTGCATCGGATGGGCTGGAGGAGACTGACAATGCTGTTCGCTGAACTGGAAATGCCACTGCTGCCGCCGACGGCGTCGGAGTTCGCCAACGACTACGACTGGCTGTTCTGGTACATCACCGCTGTGATCACTGTGGCCGGGCTTGGGGTCTACGCGGCCTTGGCGTGGTTCTCGTGGAAGTACATGAAGCGGCCCGGCGCGAAGCCGATCCGACTCCTCGGCTCGCACAAACTCGAACTCATCTGGAGCGTCATCCCGCTTCTCTTCTTCCTCAGCTTCTACGCTTGGGGCATCCCGATCTTCAATGCAACAACCAAGGTACCCGAAGGGGCACCCGAAATCTTCGTCGTTGGCAAGCAGTGGATGTGGAAGATCCAGCACCCGAACGGCGTGCGCGAAATCAACGAACTCCACCTGCCCGTGAACAAAGCCGTCAAAATCACCGGCGGCAGCGAAGACGTCATCCATGACTTCGGTGTCCCCGCCTTCCGCAGCAAGTTCGACGTCGTCCCTGGCCGCTGGATCAGCACCTGGTACCAGCCCAACAAAGTCGGCGAATACCACATCTTCTGCGATCAGTACTGCGGACAGGGCCACTCGCAGATGGTGGGCAAAGTCTATGTGATGGAGCAGGCCGACTACGATCAGTGGCTCGATGGCGTGAAGAAGACTGGCAGCGATAACCGCATCGCCGACGGCTCCCCCGCCTGGCAGGGGCGGCAACTGTTTCTGAAGCTGCAGTGCATCACCTGCCACAACAACGTCTACGACGCCGACCGCACGAACTCCAACACCAGCAACCGGGCTCCGAACCTCGAAGGGCTCTACATGAGCAAGGTGCCGATGTCGGGCGGTTCCTACATCACGGCGGATGAAAACTACATCCGCGAGAGCATCCGCAATCCGGAGGCGAAGGTGCACGATGGCTGGAAGCCGATCATGCCGGCGTTTCCGCAGGGGCAGGTGAGTGAATTTGAGCTCTACAACCTGGTGGCGTACATCAAGAGCCTGCAACCGGGCGACCTGCCACGACGGACCGATCAATTCCCCGCGCCCGTGGGGGCGCCGGTGAAAGCGACTGAAGGAGGAAACAGCAAGTGAGCGCGACTGCCACTCTCGAACTCGACTATACGCCGCAGTGTGTCCCGCCGATTTCCAACGAGCCGGACCCGACCGCGGAGAACTACCTCAACCACAGCCACACGTGGCTCTCGTGGCTGCTGACCGTCGACCACAAGCGCATCGGCATCATGTACCTGGTCGCCGTGACGACGTTTTTCGTCTTCGGCGGTCTGGCCGCGATGCTGGTCCGCATTAACCTGCTCACGCCCACCGGCGCGATCCTCGAACTCGACCAGTACAACAAAGCCTTCACCGCTCACGGCACGATCATGCTCTTCCTGTTCCTCATCCCGGTTGTACCGGGCGTGCTGGGGAACTTCTTCGTCCCGATCATGATCGGGGCCAAGGACATGGCCTTCCCGAAGCTGAACCTGGCGTCGTTCTACGTCTACGCCTTCGGAGCGGTGTTCTTCATCGTGGCCCTGCTCACCGGTGGCCTCGACACCGGCTGGACCTTCTATCCACCGTACAGTTCCAAATATTCGCATACCAACGTACTGCTCGCCGGAACGGGCGTGTTCATCCTCGGGTTCTCGTCGATCCTGACTGGTCTGAACATCATCGCCACGGTGCACAAGATGCGTTGCCCCGGCATGAGTTGGGGCCGCATGCCGCTCTTTGTCTGGGCCATGTACGCGACCAGCGTGATCCAGGTGCTGGCGACGCCCGTGCTCGCCATCACCGTGACCATGCTGGCGGTGGAGCGCATCTTCGGCGTCGGTATCTTCGACCCGACACTCCAGGGTGACCCGATCCTCTTTCAGCACATGTTCTGGTACTACAGCCACCCGGCCGTGTACATCATGCTTCTGCCAGGGATGGGCGTCATCAACGAAGTGCTCACCTGCTTCTCCCGCAAGAACATCTTCGGCTACGCTGCCGTGGCGTGGAGCACGATCGGCATCGCGGTCGTTGGTTACCTCGTCTGGGGGCACCACATGTTCCTCAGCGGTCAGGGCGTCTACCTCGGCATGCTTTTCTCGATCCTCACAATGCTTGTGGCCGTGCCGAGTGCGATCAAGGTCTTCAACTGGACCGCGACGCTCTACGGCGGGACGCTGACGTTCCAGGCGCCGATGCTCTATGCCCTCGGCTTCATAGCCCTCTTCACCATCGGCGGGCTCACCGGGATCTACCTCGGCGTGATGGGGACCGACATCCACCTGCACGACACTTACTTTGTCATCGCGCACTTCCACTTCACGATGGTGGGCGGGATGATGTTCGGCTGGCAGGCGGGTCTGCACTTCTGGTGGCCGAAGATGACCGGGAAGATGTACAGCGATTTCTGGAGCCGCCTCGCCGCGGTGACGACGCTGGTCGGTTTCTCGCTGACGTTCCTGCCGCAGTTTGTGCTCGGCTTCTCCGGCATGCCGCGGCGGTATCCGTATTACCCGCCGGAGTTCCAGATGTTCAACATTCTGAGCACGGCCGGGGCGAGCATCCAGGGCATCGGCTATCTGATGCCGGTGTTTTACCTGACGGCGTCGCTCTTCTTCGGTAAGAACGCCGGGCCGAATCCGTGGCGGGCGACCGGTCTCGAATGGCAGACGGCGAGCCCGCCGCCGATGCACAATTTCGACGAACTGCCGCATGTGACCTGCGGCCCTTACGAATATGCTCTGCCGAGCAGCTTCCAACTGGTCGAGGCGTCCCACAACCCGGACCATCCGGGCGGCGACCACCCGCACCTTGTGACCGCCGGAGATCCCCATGGCCGCCACTAACAGCACCCACGATGGTGCGGCGCCGATCGTCGCCCACCATTTCAACAACATCCTCCAGCAGCAGTCGAGCGTGCGCTTCGGCATGTGGCTGTTCCTCGCCACTGAAGTGCTCTTCTTCGGTGGGGTGTTCTGCGCCTACACCGTCTACCGGCGCTGGTTCCCGCTCGACTTCGAGGCCGCCAGCACCGCGCTCAATCCCATGATCGCGGGCATCAACTCCTTCCTGCTGCTCACGAGTTCGTTCACCGCGACCCTCGCCATCCGCGCCGCCTACACCGGCAATCAGGGCCGGCTCAAAGCGATGCTCGCCGCCACCATCGTCCTCGGTGTGGCGTTCCTCGGATTCAAGTCCTTCGAGTACTACCAGGACTTCGAGGAAGGCCTGGTGCCGAGTGCCCAGGTCGCCAATCCCGACCCGCTCCATCACCACGCCCGCGGCATGGACAGTCAGTTCGCCCACAATCTTCAGCATGTGCTGGAGCACAAGAAGTATTACAAAGACGGCGCGCACCTCGAGGATGTGAACCTCGACCGCTGCCGGCTCTTCTTCGTCTTCTACTACGGCATGACCGGCCTGCACGTGATCCACATGATCGTGGGCATCGGCCTGTTCATCTGGCAGTACATCCTCGCCAGCCGCGGCTTCTTCGTGCCCAAGGAACGCTTCGTCTATGTGGAGGTGCTGGCTCTGTACTGGCACTTCGTCGAACTGGTGTGGATCTTCTTGCTGCCGCTGCTCTACATGACGGGGCACCATTCGTTTTCGGATCTTTAATCGAAAGCCCACCCGTTGCAACGGGTGGGCGTTGAGGGTTCACTATGCACGCTGAACAGAAACCGATCGTCTTCGAGCATGAGCACGCACCGCCGAACTCCGTCGGCGTCACCACGCTGATCTTCGTCATCATGCTCGGCCTGACCTGCATGGCCCTGCTCGTCGGCTTCTCCGACTTGGGGCCGATGAAGATCTACGCCAACCTCGGCGTGGCTTGCGTGCAGGCACTCGTCGTCAGCATGTTCAGCATGGAGCTCAAGAATCAGGACAAGCTCACCTGGCTGACCGCCGCGGCGAGCATCTTCTGGACGGCGATCCTGTTTCTGTTCACGATGACCGACTACATCACCCGCGGCTACGCGGCCCACTAACCTGGCAGGAGCGGGACGGAGCCCGCGTCTGCGATCCCTGCTATGACTTGGCGCACGCTACTCCCGTTTCTTCCCCTGCTGGCCGGCTGCAGCGGCTCGGATGCCGTGAACGGTTACGAGCCGACCGCCATCTACCCGCCGCGTAACGATCTGCTGGTGGTCAACCTGACTCAGGTCGCGCCGCCGACAAACGCCGTCGCCAGCGCCCGCGGCAAGCTCGACGACAGTATTGCCGACCTCGGCAGCCGCGGTGGGGAAGTCATCACGCCCGCACGCCTGACCTCCGC
>JBGSSZ010000107.1:0-1820 GCA_041736785.1 Limnoglobus sp. | reverse complement strand
GCTTGGTGCAGCGGCGGCACGGTGCTGTCAACGTCCAGAGCGTCCCGGACGAAGTGCAAGGCGACTGCGGCATCGAGTTCTACTCCCTCGATGGCACTGCCTACCAGTGCTACGCGCCCGAGAAGCATTCCGCTGTGCAAGCCGCCGCAAGTGGTATGAAGGCGAAGGCGGGCCGCGATCTGGGCAAGCTTTCCAAGCACCGCGACAAGCTCGTGCGCATTTTCGGTTCAACCAAAATTGAACGATGGATATTTTTTTGTCCGTTCCTTGACGACAAGGATGTTGTGGCCTTTGTGCGCACAAAAGGCGCGGAGGTCTCGGCATGGGGGCTAGGGTTCATCTCCGAACGCTTCGAAGCTGTCGTACATTCGCTCGAAGACTTCGAACACGAAATTGCAGGCCTGCGCTCATTGCCGCTCCTGATCGCGCCACCAGCAGGATTGACGGCCGCTTTGCTGGGTCAGACACCCGCCAGTGATCTCGAGGCCGTCCTCGTCGACAAGCTGCAGCGCGCCAACCCCAAAGACCACGCAGAACAGATCGACCGAAAGAAGCAGGCCTTTGTGAACGCCCATGCCCGACGTGAGAGTGTGCTGGCCAAAATGAGCCTGGAGCAGCCCGAGTTATGGGAGCGAGCGATTATTTGCATCAACGGTGAAGAGCAGCGACTGGAAGCCACCGGGGCGGTCGGCGAAGTCCCGATCGCGATGTTGCATAATAGCCTCGATCGGATCGAGCGTATTCTCCAAAACGATGTGACCGGCGTCGCGCAAACCACCATTCAAGAAATTTCTATGGGGACGATCGCTGATTGGATGATGCGCTGCCCGCTGGATTTCCCGAGGAGTGCTGCCGGTGCCGGATGAACTTGGTGATACAGCGAGCGTCTCCTTTCGCGTACGGCCCGTGAGTGTGCCGGGCGAACTGCGCATCACGTGGCGACTAGCCGTGGTCGTGTTGATGCTGGAAGGCTGCCGTAAACAACGGGCCTCGCTCGTCAAATTGCATGTTCTGAATGACGCAGTGCGCTCGCCGGACAGCGCCCAGCAGTTGCGACGGGTGCTTCGGGACGAACTGGCGCCCTCCTTCTGGCGTACCAGGGTCGAACCTGCCTTCGGCCGTGCGCTAGACTTGGCCGTCGGAAGTGGCCTTGTGAGCTGGATACACACGACACTGGGCGCCGGCCTCGAGTTGACGACCAAGGGCAAGGAGGCCGTGGCGGCCATACGCAAACTCGACGGCGTTCTCGTAGACGAAAAGACAGTACTGGCTGAGCTGAGCCTGAAGCTCAGTGAGCAGCGGGCAGCTTCGTTGACATCGCCCAAGGCGGTGGCCCGTGCTTAAGGTTCGCGCACTCCAACTGACCGCGATAACCGGCAGCACCCGCTACCGCACTCTGCTCAAATTCGAATGTGGTCTGAACGTGATCTGCGCAGAGAACACGTCAGGCAAGAGCACGGCCTTGCAAGCGATCGTCTATGCCCTTGGACTCGAAAAAATGTGGGGGCCACGCGTCGACGTTCCTTTGGCGCACGCCATGCAGCAACGAATTCAGCCGCACCGCGATGGCCCTTTCGAATCGGTCGTGCAGTCGTTCGTGGAACTGGAGATCGAGAACCATGACGGCAATCGATTGACGGTCCGGCGCGATGTCGCTGGCGGAACCGAGCGGCGCTTGATCCGCACGTGGCAAACCAATGCGCTGACCGGAGGAGAGAGAGGGCCGGAGCGCGACTTCTTTGTCCAGCTTGGCGGCGCCGCTCAACGCGAAGACGGCTTTCATACTCAGCTTGCGAGGTTCATGGGCCTCGATCTGCCCG
>JBGSSZ010000067.1:0-3115 GCA_041736785.1 Limnoglobus sp. | reverse complement strand
CGCAACAGTCACGCTGCTGGTAAACGGCACCAAGGTCGCCGGTGGCCGGATGGAAAGGACGGTCCCGGCCCAGTTCTCACTCGGTGAGGGCTTCGATGTAGGCATGGACCATGGCTCGGCAGTGGATTTCACTTACAAGCTCCCGTTCAAGTTCACTGGCACGATCAAGGAGGTGCGCGTTGAACTGGAGTAGACCATCGCCTTGATGTGACCGGAGGAGAAGTGTGCCGAAGGCTCCAATAGTCACCGGCATTGTGTGCTCGGCCGGTGCACAAGCGCCAGACGAATGAATGATGGTCGCGCTGTCGCGCAGGAAGCTTCATGCTGATGACTGTGCGTCATAGAGAAAACGAAAGCGGAGTGGGAGTGAAAGACCCCATGACGATGACCTACAGAACTTCGTTCCTCGCCGCGGCAGGCGTAGGTGCGCTGGCCTTGTTGACGGCGCCAGCGCCAGCGCAGACGAATGCCGGCCCCACTCTTGATCGCACCAGGCTGACAATGCCGATGCCGCCGTTCGAAGGCAAGATCGGCACGACCTATAAAGAATCGACCGGAGCACGGACGTAGGAAAGCAGAAAACAATTCGAAAGAGGAACGGCCATGCGAATAGGCGAACGATCATCGGCATGCTTGCTGGCGGCCGGTCTTTGGCTGGCGGCACCGCAGCTTGCACTCGCCCAGACAACCCCAGCCGCGGACGGCTCAATCCTGCCGTTTCCGCCAAAGCCGAGCACGAGCATCGCAGGGCCGACTCTGCAGGAGTCCAAACTCGTACCCTTCCCTGCGGACAATCGCCTGCCGAAGGATGCCCCGAACGTTCTGATCATCATGCTTGACGATGTCGGCTTCGGCCTGCCGGACACATTCGGCGGCCCGATCCACACGCCGACGCTGTCGCGTCTCGCGGGTAGCGGGCTGAGCTACAACAGCTTCCATACCACATCGATCTGCTCGCCGACGCGCGCTGCGCTGCTCACCGGACGCAATCACACGCGGGTCGGCTCGGGCACCATCGCCGAACGCGCGGTCAACTGGGACGGCTATACCGGGCGCATTCCGCGCACATCGGCAACCATCGCCAAGGTGCTGGGCAATTACGGCTACAAGACCTCAGCCTTCGGCAAGTGGCACAACACGCCTGCGACCGAAACCACCGCGATGGGCCCGTTCACGCTGTGGCCTACCGGCGAAGGGATTGGCTTCGATTATTTCTATGGCTTCCTGGCCGGTGAAACATCGCAATGGGAACCGCGTCTGACCGAGAACTTCAATTCCGTCGAACCGCCGCATGACGAAAATTATCACCTGAGCGAGGATCTGGCCGGCAAGGCCATCACTTGGCTGCGCAAGCATCGCGCCTACAGCCCTGACAAGCCGTTCCTGATGTATTGGGCGCCCGGCGCGTCGCACGGCCCGCATCACATCTTCAAGGGTTGGGCGGACAAGTATAAGGGCAAATTCGACCAGGGCTGGGATGCGCTGCGCGAAGCGACCTTCAAGCGCCAGAAGGAGATTGGCTGGATTCCGGCCAACACAAAGCTCACGCCACGCGACAATACGATGGAAGCGTGGGACGCCATCCCGGCATCGGAGCGCGAATTCCAGACCCGATTGATGGAGATTTTCGCTGGCTTTACCGAGCATGCCGACGTGCAGGCGGGCAAGGTCATCGACGAACTTGAGCGCCTCGGTCTGCGCGACAACACCATCGTGTTCTACATATTCGGCGATAACGGTTCGAGCGCTGAAGGCCAGCGCGGTTCCATCAGCGAGTTGCTGGCGCAGAACAACATTCCGAACACGGTCGCGCAGCAACTTGCGGCATTGAGGGAGCTCGGCGGGCTTGAGGTGCTCGGCAGCCCCAAGACCGACAACATGTATCACGCCGGCTGGGCCTGGGCCGGGAGCGTGCCGTTCAAATCGACGAAGCTCGTCGCCGCGCATTTCGGCGGCACCCGCAATCCGCTGGTCGTCTCGTGGCCTGCGCAGATCAAGCCGGACAAGACCCCGCGCGCGCAATTCCATCACGTCAACGACGTGGTGCCAACGCTCTACGAAATTCTCGGAATCAGATCGCCTCGGGTCGTCGACGGGTTCACGCAGGACCCGATCGACGGCGTCAGCATGAAGTACACTTTCGCGAGCGCCAAGGCGCCGGACCGGAAGCGCACACAATATTTCGACAACAATGGCAGCCGTGGCATCTATCACGACGGCTGGTATGCCAGCACGTTTGGTCCGTTCATTCCCTGGGATACGCCCGCTTCGGTCAAGCGCATTAACACGTGGGATGCCAACAAGGACGTCTGGGAGCTTTACGATCTCCGGAGCGACTTTTCGCAGGCCGACGACGTCGCCGCCAGGAACCCGAAGAAACTCGCCGAGATGAAGGCGTTGTTTCTAAAAGTCGCAAAGGAAAACAAGGCATTTCCCATCGGGGCCGGAAACTGGTTGCGGCTTCACCCGGAAGACCGCGTGAAGACACCCTATTCAACCTGGCAGTTCGATGCCTCGACGGTGCGTATGCCTGAATTCACAGCGCCGGGCCTCGGCCGGGAAAGCAACACAGTGATGGTCGAGGCCCAGCTCGGAGAGAACGCTTCGGGTGTGCTGTATGCGCTGGGAGGCTTCTCCGGCGGGCTCACGCTCTACATGGACAAGGGCGAGCTCGTCTACGAATACAACATGATGGAAATCGAACGCTATCCTGTTCGATCCGGCAGCAAGCTCACTGCCGGCAAGCGCAGGATCGAGGTGGATACGACCATCGCAAAGCCCGGTGGCCCGGCCGAGGTCGTGCTGAAGGTCGATGGTGCGGAGGTCGGGCGCGGGACGGTCAAGCGCACGGTGCCAGCGGCGTTCACCGCAAGCGAAAGTTTCGATGTCGGCGTCGACCTCGGCTCTCCGGTGTCGGTTGGCTATTACGACCGGCGACCGTTCAGGTTCGACGGAACAATCGACAAGGTCGAAGTGAAACTGAAATGATCGCAGGCTGAGCAGCCTCAGTCTCTCTCGCGCATATCGAATATCTAATTGGAGAGCACAATGACTCGCAATCGATTGCTGGTCGGTTCGGCGCTCGCTGCGGCACTCGCGCTGACACAGCCGGACG
>JBGSSZ010000033.1:0-1756 GCA_041736785.1 Limnoglobus sp. | reverse complement strand
GCCGCTGAGCGTCGCAGTGTCGCCCATAACGGTGTAGTCGAACGGTTTCTCGGTCACGGGGTCACGCGGGATGGGCGCTGCGGTGATCGCCTCGAGCGTCGCAGGCAACTTGCCATCGTGGGTCGCGGCATACATGCGGATGGCTTCGATCGTTCGCAGAGCCGCGATCTGCCGGTCCAGCCGTGTGCGGGAGGCGATCATGCGTATGGTCGTCGGAGCGAGCATCCGGGCCAGCATCGGCATGGCACTGGTCAGGTTCTGCGCCGGCTGGCCCAGCTTCGCCTCGGCCTTCGCGATGACTGGTCGCCCCTCACGATACGGCAAATGTACGGCACAGGTCATCGCGTCGTAGTGCCGATCATACTCATACACCTCCTGCATGCAGACCGCCTGCAGGGCCGGCATCGCCTCAATCTGCGCCGCGGTCCAGCCCTGCTCCGCGAGGAATTTCTTGGCTCCGGTGTATCGCGGCGCGGCCAGTGCCATGCCGAAGACGTGCGCGTCAGTGTTCCCTCCAATCGCACTCGCAAACGTGTAGATCATTTGCCGCATCTGGCCAGGTGAAAACGCCGGATGCTCCGGGTCCTTCAGACACTCGCGGATTCCCGGCAATAGGTTGTCGATGAACAACCGCTCCCCCTGAAAGCACTTCCGCAAATCGATAAATGGTACCGGCAGATCCGTCAATGCCCAGTAGAGGTTCGGCGAGCCAGGCGCTTGCATCCAAGCTTCGACCTGCGTGTTCATGTGCATCGTGATCGCGATCCCGACCAGACCATTGATGAGGGTCGGGCCTTCACCAGCATGGCGGGCCAGCGCGTAGCCGGTCTGCAGTGTCCGGGCAGCAGCGGCGAAGTCCCCGTCGGCAATTTCGAGGCGGGCACGGATCGCCAGCAAACGCCCAAGCTCGCGCATCCCCTGCACATCTGGCAGCAGCAGCATCATGCCATCCTCGCGGATGCGCTCGGCCAGATCCCAGTTGCAGTGGGATCGCCGGGCGGCCCGATCGATCTCCTTGAACATCGGCCACGTATGGAGCCAGCCAAGCTTCTTCGCTGTCTCGGAACCGCGTAGCTCTGTCAACGGCATCTCCATCGCCTGGGAGATCGTTTCGCTCCAGTTCGGTTCACGGCGGTAGCCCTGCCATTCCGGGCTGAATGCACGATAGTAGCCTGTGATGGCGTTGCCGGGCGTCTGATCGCGGACTTCGGGCAGCAGCCGGTACTTCATCGCTGGCACCGGCGCGAGGGCCGGGCTCAGCTTCAACACCTTCGGCGGCTTCGCCTCCTGGGCAAGGCTCGTCGCGGCGCAGATCAAGACAACGCACAGGGAACGTTTCAGCATGTGAGACCTCGTGTTTAGAGTGAACGGGCTTTGAGGCCGTCTTCGGGATTCTTCAGCGCATCAGGCAGTGTCGGAAGAGCGGGCAGACTCTCCACACCGAAGTGCAGCAGCCGGTCACGCCGCGACAGGTAACCCGTCGAAGAGCGAAATGCATTGCCCCAGTTTGTCGTGGGATTTGCTTCGGCAATGGGCGACGGCACAGACTCCGTTTCAGGCTGCGGAACAGCAGTTGGAGCCGGCGTAGATACGGGAACCCTGATCTCCACCGTCCGCGGCGACGGCTCCGGTCGCAGCAGGAGTTGCAACCCCAGCACTGCGGAGAGCCCGGCAAACAGGACCGCGGTCAACGGCCAGACTCTCGAACGCCCAGCAGCCTGACGGCCTGCTTCAAACAGCAGCCGATCGCGATTGA
>JBGSSZ010000029.1:0-2126 GCA_041736785.1 Limnoglobus sp. | reverse complement strand
TTCGGGCTCGGCAGACTGGGCCGCACCGGTCGCGTCACGTTCGGCGCAGGCTGATTGGCGATCCTCGGAGCCGGCGGAGGCAGAGCCGCTTTCTGCTTCTCGCTCACTTGAGCACGGGTCACCACAGCCTTCGGCATGTCCAGCTTGACCACACGCGGAGCGTCGGTCGGCTTCTGCGGCGTCGTGCCACGGTCGCTGATCCGCGTCTCAAGCTGCTGCCGTTGCCGGCCCACACCGCGAAGCTCATTCGCATACTTCTGCTCGCGAATCCGCTCCTCCTGAGCCACCGGCTTCATCGCCAGTCGCGTCGTCGCAGCCGTGTTGTTCGCGAAATTCGAGACCTGCGCGTTGTTGATGCTCGTCAGCATCGTCACGTTGGTGATGTTGTTCACCACGGTGTTGTTCGTTACGTTGTTCTGCCGGACATTGTTGATCACCTGTGCCTGCTGCGCCAGCGTGACGGGCGGGCGAGCCACGGTGCCGTTGTAGCGGCCCGCGTAGACCGAGTTCACGCCCTGCGTCCATGCACGGTTGTTGCGGTACTGCACGCGGTAATAGTCCCACAGCGGGTCGTAGCGGTTGTAGCCCGCACCGAAGCGCACGTTGCCGTTGCCAAAACCGACGCTGATCGCGAAGCCACTGCGGCCGTAGCCACCGCACCAAGGGTTGTACCCGGCGCTGATGTAGCGGGAGGAGTAGTAATCACCGAAGTAGTAACTGCTGCGCCCGGTCCGCACGAACAACGAGGTGTACAGGCACGGCTCACTGACCACGATCGACGGCGCGAACACATACCGTGGCCGCACGTAGACTGGGCTCGTGAACGCAACCGGAGCGAAGAGCACGCCGCGCGTGGCGAGCGGATAATCCCAGTAGCCATCGACGAACACATAGCCCGCGGGGGTCCAGCGGTAGCTGGCGGGCGTCCAGATCCAATCCGGTCGGGCATCGATGTAGTAGCCGGCACGATGGAGGTAGCGACCACCCTGATAGACCCAGCAGCCCGGCACATAGGTGTACGACGCGCCTGGCGACGGGATCGAAGGCTGCACTTCCACCGCAGCCGGAGGCGGCGGCAGATAATCAAGTTGCGGTGCCTGCGGCGTGTTGTCCTGCCAGAACCCGTGGACCCACTGATAGCCGCCACGCGTCTCACGCCAGCTTCCCGCCACCCAGACATGCCCCGGCGGAGGCACCCGCCAGAACCCGCTGATCCAGATGAAGTCCGAGCGGTCCTCGTCGTACGACCAGTAGCCCGGGATCCACTGCACGTCGTCGCCCTCGGGCTTCTGGTCCGGCGGCAGTTCCTCAATCGGCTCCGGCGGGATCTTGTTCACCACCGGCGACTCCGTTGGCAGTTCGTTGGTCGCCGCAAACGCCTCGTGGATCGGACCACGCGCGAGAACCTCGACGCCTTCAGGAGTCGTCGGCAGGTCCGGCGACGGAATCGCTTGCGACGAGCCAATCGGGGCCAGTGTCTGAGCCGACGCGCTCGCGGCGATGAGTGAAGTGGCCAGGCCAGCGAGCCAGATACGGATGCGGAATGTCATGATGAACCCATCCGGGGGATGTAGGTGGGACGCGAAGGAACCGTGAATCAGGCGAAACTTGCGCCAGACGCCCGCGATTGGCTCATGGTGGAGGGAATTGTTGCCGATGCAACCGGACTTTGGAAGTGCAGATGCTGTTGAAAGTGCTTCACGAACTGAGCGGATACTCAAAAATGCTTTGCAACTGATGTGGAAATTCCCACATCAGTTGCAAAGTTCGACTATTTCATTCTACCCGCGAACCCGTCGGCGACGTGCGGCGAGAGCGAGGCCGCCAGCACCGATCAGCACCAGCAACGCGGGCTCCGGGATCGGAGTCAGCGTAATGCTGTTGGTGCCGTAAATGAGAAAATGGCTGATCGGCTGACCCACTGTGACAGTGAAGGTTCCGGAACGCGAGTCAAATGTCGCCAGGGTGTAGGTCACCAGAGGGTCGTAAGGCGTTCGGCGCTTCTTAACTTACCTTCCCCTGTGGCCGGATGATGATGTCATACTTGGGGAGCGTCTTCGAACGCTCCAGCCGCGCTTCGATCGGCTTCATCTCCGCCTTCTTCAGACGGACACCATCCCGATAAG
>JBGSSZ010000024.1:0-7852 GCA_041736785.1 Limnoglobus sp. | reverse complement strand
GCGGATTGTCTGGCCTACCGCAACGCGAACACGGGCGGGCCGTTCGCCACGAGTCAGGCCGTCGACCTGATCATGGACGAAGCGCACCAGGCTGTCGCGAGGTTGCTCGGGGCCAACGACCCGGACGAGATTGTCTTCGGTCAGAACATGACCACGCTGACCTTCGCGTTGAGCCGTTCGCTGGCACGGACCTGGCAGGCCGGCGATGAAGTGATCGTCACGCGACTCGATCACGACGCCAATGTGAGCCCGTGGGTGCTGGCGGCTCAGGACGCCGGCGCCACTGTGCGGTATGTGAATATCAATCACGACGACTGCACGCTGCGACTCGATGAGCTTGAGAGCTTGATGACTGAGCGGACGCGTCTGATTGCGGTGGGTTTGGCATCCAATGCCGTCGGGACGATCAATCCGATTCGCGAGATCACCACGCTGGCCCGGCGTGTTGGGGCATTGGTCTGCGTGGACGCCGTGCATGCGGTGCCGCACCTTCGCGTCGATGTGGCGGAGCTTGGTGCCGATTTCGTCGTGTGCTCGCCGTACAAATTCTTCGGCCCGCACCAGGGCGTGCTGTGGGGCAAGCGGGAGCATCTTGAGCGGTTGCCCGCGTATAAGGTGCGACCTGCAGGCGACGCGATTCCGGGTCGCTGGATGACCGGCACTCCGAATTTTGCGGCCTTGGCCGGCACGCGTGCGGCGGTGGACTATCTCACCGGTCTCGGCGCTGGCAACGATTTTCAGACCGCGTACGCAGCGATCCGCCGTCATGAGACACGACTTGCGGAGCAATTCCTGAATGGCATTGCACAGCAGCCCGAGTGGCGGGTCTGGGGGATCGCCGACACGACACGGCTTGGCGAACGGGTCGCGACGTTTGGACTGACGCATCGCACGCGATCGCCGCAGGACATCGCGGAGGTGCTGGGTGCCCAGGGCATCTTCGTTTGGCACGGCCATTTCTACGCCGTGAGTCTGATCGAGGCACTTGGCCTCGCACCGGCAGGAATGCTCCGCATCGGTTTCCTGCACTACAACACGCCGGACGAAGTGTCTCGACTGCTCGATGCTCTGTCCGTAATCACACCTGCTCACGGAGCGTGATCGTGTCAAACAGGGTTCGCACATCCGAAGTGATTCGCTGATACTCCACTTGGAATTGTTCACCCGCGGACAGGCCGGCTTTGGGTTCAAAGCCGAGTCGACGGGCCAGTTTGTCGCGGTCCTCGGGCGAATGCGGCAGTTCGCTCAGTGAGCGATCAGTCACAATTCTCAATCGCGCTTCGACAGCACGCAAGAAGGTGTATCGCGATTCGAGTGCAGCCGCCTCGCCGGGAGCGAGGAGATTGCAGGCTTTCATCTCGGCCAAGGCGTCGAGGATATTCGGGACGAGAATGCCCGGGTGTTTGCGGCCGTATTTGAGTTGCAGGAGTTGCACGAGGAATTCGACATCGACGAGCCCGCCGGCTCCGTGTTTGAGGCTGCCGGGTACGGCGTGATGTTCAAGGGTTTCGCGCATCGCACGGATCTCGGCGACCTGAGTATTCTGCCACGACGCAGCGACCATGGCTTCTTTCAACGACCTCTCAACAACAATGCTGAACGCTCCACTCGAAACAATCAGACGGGCCCGGCCCAGTGCCTGCCGCTCCCAGACGCGGGCCTCGCCATCGGAGGCAAAGTAACGGCGGAATTCGCTGAGTGGCACCACCAGGCTCCCCGATTTGCCGAACGGGCGAAGACGCATGTCCACGGCGTAGAGGCGGCCCATGCTGCCGACCGTCGTGAGAGTGCGGATCACTCTTTGGGCAAGCTCAGTGAAATAGTGGGCATGGCTCGTCTGAGGCGTCGCACCATCGGCTTCGTACATCATCAGCAGATCGAGATCGCTGTGATAGTTGAGTTCGCGGCCACCCAACTTGCCAAGTGCAATGAGAGCAAACGCCGTCTGTGGATCACCGTAGCGGGCTGACACGGCGTCTCCACTCAGTCGCACAACGGCACCGAGAACGGTCTCTGCGAGATCGCTGAGCGCGGCGGTCGTGGCCCGCACCGGAGACTTGCCCAGCAGATCGCCCACGCCGATGCGGAGTATTTCCTTGTCCAGAAAACTATGGAGGATCGGCTCGGGATCGGTCGCGCCGCGCAGCAATTCTGTGAGTTCGAGTGCAAGCTCCTCGCGCGACCGCCGCTGATCCATCACCAGGCTGTCGAGGAGTTCATCAATCATGCCCGGATTGCTGGTGAGCAGCGACGAGAGAAACGGACTGCCGGCACAAAGGTCCACATAGAGTTTCAGACTTGGCCGGTTTGTGCTGAACGCTTCGTAGAGCACCGCCTTGGCACCGAGTGACGCGGTCACGCGCTCGAGATTCGCGAGGGCGTCGTCCGGATCGGGTTTCTCGGCCACGGCGCGCAGCAGCGAGGGCGCGATGGATGCCAGAAAATGCCGGCAGCGGCGATGCGAAAGAAACCGCACCGACTCGCGAGCCAGTTGCAGCAGCAGTTCGTACGCCCGCGGCAAGTCGCGAAAGCCATACTTCGCTAATACGTCCCGGATCGTGGCCTCATCGGGATTGGGATCCAGAATGAGATCGCTTTCCGGCTCGCCTTTCTTGGCCTCCCCGGCGAACGACTGATGCAACAGATGATCGAGAATCGTGCGATCGAGTCGGGTTTTCTCGCGCAGATCGACCAGGAACTGATCGAGCGGCTCGACGAACAGGACATCGGGATCGAATGTCGATTCGACCTCATCGATGGGCGAACGCTTCTGCGCGCCAATGCCATTGGTTGGCGGCTCCGCGAGCCGCTGCGGTGCCCGCGACACGTAGCCCATTCTCAACGCGAGCCGTTGAAGCTCTTCGGTCGCGGCCGGGAGCGTGTGCGTCTGCAGATCGAACATCAGTTGCAGGCGGTGCTCGGTTTTTCTCAGGAAGCGGTAAGCATCGGCGAGCATGTAGGTTTCATTGCCTGTCAGGCACCCGGCGATTTCGAGTGCTTCGAGGGCGAGCAAAGTGTTTCGCTGCCGCACGGCGGGGAGATCGCCACCGTTGAGCAGTTGCAAAAATTGCACGGTGTATTCGATGTCGCGGATTCCGCCGCGACCGGTCTTGACGTCGCGACTCTCATCACCGCCGCGTGCGGCTCGGGATTCCATCTGCCGCTTGAGGGCCTTAACTTCGTTGATCTCCGAGAAGCTGAAATACTTGCGATAGACGAAGGGCTCGATGGCGTGCAGGAATTCGCGACCGAGCGTGGGATCGCCGGCAATGTGGCGCAACTTGATCAGTGCCTGCCGTTCCCAGGTGCGGCCCATCACGTCGTAGTAGGAGAGCGTGCTGGCCAGCGACCTGGCGAGTGGGCCTTGGGCGCCCTCGGGCCGCAGGCGGAGATCGATGCGATAGGCGACGCCGCGATCCGTGTGACTGCCGAGAATCCGGAGCATTTCCCCGACAGTGCGGGCGAAGAAATCGCTGTTGGCAATGCTGGTCCGCTCACCGTGAGTGTTGCCATCGTCGTCGTAGACAAACATGAGATCGAGGTCGGAGGAGTAATTGAGTTCGTCGCCGCCGAGTTTGCCGAAGCCGAGCACGGTGAGCCGCGACACGGTGCCTGCACGAGTCAGCGGCGTACCGAACCGAGCGGTGAATTTGGTGAGTGCGACTTGCACCGCGACCTCGAGACACGCATCAGCGACGCGGCACAGATCTCGCGTGATCTCCTCCAGCGGGCGGTCGCGGAGGATGTCGTGCACGCCGATGCGCAGCATCTGCCGATTGCGGAATCTGCGGAAGGCGTGCAGCATCGCTGCGTCGTCTGCAGCCGTATCGATGATGGCACGCAGCCGGGCTTTCAACTCCGCGGTGGACGGATTGCGACCGATGGGTGCGAGCACTGTGTCCAGCGAGTCGGGGTCGGCAATGAGCGTGTCCGCCAGAAACTGCGAAGCCGCCAGCAGGTGCAGTAGATCGCTGAAACGCCTGGCATCCTCCGCGAGCAGCGTCGGCAGTTTCTCTCGAAATTGTACCGTCGTTGCCAGCCGTTCGAAATTGTTCAACGCCATATCAGGATCGGCCACTGTGCCAATCAGTGGACTCAAAAACGGTTGCAGCAGTGCGAAACTGTGACTACCGACAGTCGCACGAATCACTTCGAAGTTGGCGGCTGCACGATGCGGATCGCGGAAGAGTGTCGTCGGTGGGTCGGTCTTCATGATGGAGCCGCAACTGCGCCTCATTCAGACAAGTTGAAGTCCGATTCTTGGTGCAGGCTTCGTCTGGGGGATTGGGGAAGTACCTCCACTTGAGGTGATCCCCTCCGCAGTCCGCACCGTGCCAAAAAGCGTGAACGGGCTGGCTTCGGTGATGTCGATCGTGACCGTCGCGCCGATCAAACGCTCGGGGGCATCGAAGACGACGATATGATCGTGCATGGTGCGGCCCGTGAGTTGCTCGACGGTGCCGCGACGCCGTGATAGCTTGCTCGGGCCCTCTACGAGCACATCGACACTGCGGCCAACCCAGCCACGATGCTCGACCACGCAGTTCGCGTTCTGAGCCAGCAGCAGGTCGTTGTTTCGGCGTTTCTTCAAGTCCTCGGGCACATCGTCGGGGAAGCGATCGGCGGCTTTCGTGCCGGGTCGCTCGCTGTACTTGAAGATAAAACTGTTCTTGAACTTCGCCTCCGTGACGAGGTCGAGCGTCTTCTGGAAGCTCTCGTCGGTCTCACCACAGAAACCCACAATGAAGTCGCTGGACACCGATACGCCCGGCACGCGCACTCGGCAGCGGGCCAGCATCTCGCGGTAAAACGCCACAGTATAATTTCGCTTCATCCGCCGCAGCATCTCATCGCAGCCGGACTGCACCGGCACATGCAGATACTTCACGACCTTCGGAAGTTCCCGCACGACATCGAGCAGATCGTCGGTCATGTCCTTGGGATAGTTGGTGACAAACCGAATCCGCTCCAGCCCGTTGAGGTCGTGCAGTCGTGCGATGAGGTCGCTGAAGCGCGTCGTGCCGTGAACGTAGCTGTTGACGGTCTGACCCAGCAGCGTGATCTCCTTGCAGCCCTGATCGACGAGTTGCCGCGATTCGCTGAGGATGTGCTCCGGCGAGCGGCTCTGCTCCGGGCCGCGGGTACTGGGCACGACACAGTATGTGCAGAATTTGTCGCAGCCGATCTGGATGCGCACGAAGGCCTGGAACGGCGTTGGCCGCATGCTTGGATCGCGGGCCGGGTCGTAGCTCTCGAAGCTCGCTTCCACGTCACCGCGCGACGCGTCGCTGCGACCGAGGCTCAGTGCAAACTGCGGCTCGCGATTCGCTTTCCAGTTCTCGATCAGCATCGGAATCTGTGCCAGTTGCCCGGTGCCGACCACCATGTCCACGTACGGTGCCCGCTCGCGGATCAGTTCCTGATCTTTCTGAGCCATGCAACCGATAACGCCGACGACCATCTCCGGTCGGGCTTTCTTGTGCGGTATCACGCGGCCGAGTGCCGAGTAGGTTTTCTCCTCGGCGTGCTCGCGGACGGAGCAGGTGTTGAAGAGAATCACGTCGGCGTCATCATGAGAGTCCGTCAGCGTGTAGCCGTTCTTGCGGAGGGCTCCGATGACGAGTTCGCTGTCCAGCACGTTCATCTGGCAGCCGACAGTTTCAATGTAAACGCGGGGCATTAGTGACCGTTTGTGGAAGTATTCTTCGACTCAAGTTTTGCAATCCGGGCTTTCAATCGTTCGATTTCATCGAATTGCGCATCCGCTTCATCAGGGCGAGGATAGCGACGGTTATTCATGGTATTGATGATGCGGACTTCGCCATCGACATCGAATACGATGCGAAACCCCAATGCTGACTCGATCCCGAGACCCGAGTCCTCCTCATCGAGCCAAGTTCCATCAGAACCTCGTTTCTTGATCAGCAGACCACAGGGAAGATAGCGTTTCGTCGCGTCGATCAGAATGTACTCAGATACCCCGAGCTCTGCATAAATGCCCGGCTTGAAAGTCAAATCACCCTGCTGTGCGGTGCGCGGCGACAAGACTTCAATCACCAGGACCGGAACGGGTCCAGTCTCTCCAAGCTCGTAGGACGTCAGTGACTTGGGGAGATCACCGACGGGAACAATCATAATATCCGGTGAAACATACGCACCAGGAGACTCACCGTGATAGTGCAAATTCATGTCGGGTAGCACGGTGAATGGAGAAACCAAGCGACGGCAATGTGCCTGTAAGCAATAAAAGAGAATCCCACCCGTTGAATAATGAGGAAGGGATTCGCCCATTTCCAAACCCTCGTCCTCGTAGATGGCCGGCAGACGATCGAGATCCGGGAACGTCGTGTTCGTCATGCGGAGAACTCCGGAACTTTCCCTGATTTTAGCATTTCTGACGCATAACTCCAGTCCGGATCATGTTCGCAAGCGAGCCCAGTAGCCGCCGTCGGAGGGGCGGCCGGGGATCGAGTGGTGTTCCTCGGCGACCCGGATGTCGAGTGCCCGGGCTACGCCATGCACCAGCCGTTCGTTTTCATCTGGCTCGATGCTGCAGGTGGAATAGACGATGGTGCCACCCGGCTTCACACGCTCGATTGCTGCGATCAGCAGGCGAGTCTGCAATTGAATCAGATGCTCGAACTCTCGCGGCTGCAATCGCCAGCGGACTTCGGGCCGTCGGCCGAGTACGCCGGTGTTGCTGCACGGCACATCGACCAGTGCCGCGTCGAATGGCCCCGCGGGCGGCTCTTCGAATTTCGCCAGCAGCGTCGTCTGAATGCACGTCAGCTTCATCCGTTCCGCGAGCGTGCGGATCGTGGCGAGGCGATCCAGTTCGATGTCGCAGGCGATGATTGAGCCCCGGTCGTCCATCAGTTCGGCGAGGTGCGTGGTCTTGCCTCCGGGTGCAGCACACAGGTCCAGGACCCGCATCCCAGGCCGCACATGCAGCCCGCTCGCCACCAGCATGCTGGCATGATCCTGAATCGCAAACTCGCCATCACGATAGCCTGGGAGTTCGGGCACGCTTGCGGAGTTCATCAGTTGCAGCGATTGCGGGTGTTCTCCCGGCTCGGCATCGAGCATCGCTGCCAGCAACTGCACGCGATAGCTCTCGCGATCGGTCTGCCGCTTGTTCACCCGCAGCCAGAGCGGCGGCGAGGCATTGAACCAGAACCCGAGCCGGCAGCACTCGATGAAGCCGTGCTGCTGAAACCAGCGGTGAGCGAGCCACTCGGGCCAACTGAATGCCGCCGCGAGATACTGCGGCGTCCCCGGCGGCGGGAGCAGTTCTTGGTTCAGCTTGCGGTACCGCGGCAGCCCCGACTCCAGCGGCACCGCGTCGCTTGCTGGTGATTCGATGATCTCATCGCTGACCACTTCGCTGACGCGGCGGAGCACGCCGTTGAAGAATCCTTTGGCGGTGGGCCGGCCAATGTGATTGGCCAACTCGACGGTTTCGTGAACAGCCGCGTGCGGCGGAATGCCGTCGAGGAACGCAAGCTGATACGCGCCGAGGTGCAGCACATCCAAAACCGGAGGCTCGACGTGCAGCAGCGGTCGGCTGACAAACTTCTCGATGAGCGCGTCGAGCGTGGCCCGCCGCCGGGTGACACCGAGGACCATGTGCGTCGCGAGTCCGCGATCCTGCCGGCTGACAGCCGGGCGGGCGCGGAAGATCTCATCGAGCACATCGGAGGCAAATGCTTTCCTAGTCCTTAAATAAGCGACGATTTCAGCGTTTGTAGCCGGCGTGACACTGGCCGTTACGGGCGTGGGATCACCTTGGCCCTCATCCTTAAGGGCGGAACTTCGCGTCTTTCACTTTCCTTACCACCCCGCTTTCCGGCCC
>JBGSSZ010000023.1:0-3895 GCA_041736785.1 Limnoglobus sp. | reverse complement strand
CACGCTCACAAACTTGCTCTTCTTTTTCGCTGCCAGTGCCAGCCCGGCTTCGAGTGCGGGCCGCTTGTTCGCGAGCAGGATGCGGCGGCCAATCCGTGCCGCGTGAAAATCGTCTCCGACCGCGACCACCGCCACGCCGTCGTGGTCGCCTTCCATCACCTTCACCGTGGCATCGCGGCTGGCCTCATCCTTGATACCCGCGACAAGGAAGGCAAAGACTTTCTCCACTGCGTCGGGATCAGTGCCCTCGATGACAGCCAGCGCCGGAGCATCTTCGCCGGCCTTGAAGCCGAAGGCGATTCCGCGACCGGCGACTTTGTCGATCAGTTCGGGCCACTTGGTATCCGTGGTCGATTCGATGTATTTGACCAGTTGCAGAAAGCGGCGGACCTTCACATCGTCGAGAGCTTCCTTCACCTCCGGGAATGCCTGCAGCTGTTGCCAGGCGTCGAGCGTCACTGCACCCTCAATCAGTTTGCGCGGAGATTCAATTTTGAGGACCACGCTTGCCTGCTTGGGGATGCATTCGAGCGGATCAGCAGAGGCGGCAAGCGGGAGGAGCAGGATCGCGAGAATTGAGCGGTTCATGGCAGTGATTCCGCGTGGATGATCGAATGCGAACTTTACCCGCTGGCGTCTGATTCGGTTTCAGAGTCCTTCCATTTCGCGGCGATGTAGAGAAACTGTCGAGCCAGCCCGTGGAGCATGCCGACTTCGTGTGCCGTCGGCTGAGCGCGGAGGATCATATGGCGGAAGCCGTGCATCAGTTGCTGGGCGTTTTGACCGAACAGAAAGCTCACTGCGTGCAGGCTCTCTTCGAGATGAGCAAGCGCGCGATCGACGGGCTCGAACGCAGCCGGCTCACGCTGAACACTGGGCGCAGTCTCAAGGCTGGCGTTGAACCAATCGTAGAGTGTGATGCCCACAGCCATCGACAGATTGAACGATGAATAGGCAGGATCGGCGGGGAGAGTCAGCAAAGCATGAGCGCGGCCGAGTTCAACAGTAGTGAGCCCGTGCGGTTCGGGGCCGAAGACGATGGCTCGCGTGCCGGGGGTGGCGATCAATCTCGGCATGAGATCATGTGGTGTCCCGGCGATCGTGCTGCGCAGTGTGCCCTGAATGTCGCCAGCCGTGGCGTAGACCAGCGTGCAATCGGCAACCGCCTCGTCGAAGCTCATGACGCGCAAGGAGTCGAGTACTTCCACTCCGCCCGCGGCAAGCATCCTCGCTTCGTGCGATTTCGGGTCGGCAATCGGATCGACGAGCACCAGATCGCTCAGGCCGAAATTCGTCATCACCCGTGCGACAGATCCGATGTTGCCGGGATAGTGCGTGCGAACAAGAATGATGCGAGTTGTGGTCATGCTCAGTCCGCAGCGACGGCACACGATCCGGCTGGTGCGGTGACCGTGCGGGCCAGTTCACTCAAACCCTTCAAATCGAGCTTGCCGGTGCCCAGTGTGGGAAAGCTCTCGACGCCATAACAATCGCGGCGGCCGGGAATCCAGAGGTTCGGCAGCCCGCGGCTCGACAGTGCTTTCAATGCGTCATTCAGCTTGGGCTCGACTTCGGGCATGTACATGATAATCACGCGCTCGCCGCGTTTCTCATCAGGCACCGCACTGACCGCAATCATGCGATCCTGCAGACCCATCACATCCAGGAGCTCTTCTTCGATCTTCTCGAGAGGCACCATCTCCCCGGCGATCTTGGCGAATCGTGTGATCCGGCCAGTGATGCGGATGAAGCCATCAGGCTCGACCAGCCCGCAGTCGCCGGTGAGATACCAGCCGTCGCGCATGACCTCGCGGGTTTTCTCGGGTTGATTCAGATAGCCGAGCATCACGTTGGGCCCTTTCACGCCGAGGATGCCCGCTTCGCCCGGCGGCATCGGTGCCAGCGTGTCCGGGTGGAATGCTTTCACCGCCACGCCCGGAATCGGCTGACCCACCGTGCCGAGGCGATTGGCGATCTGCCGAACCTTTGACACATCGACATCGTGCAGGTTGGTGCTGGCCACAGGCGAAAGCTCAGTGCAGCCGTAGCCTTCCAGTGGCCGGACTTTGAACTTCTCGAAGAACTCATCCTGCAATTTGACCGGGAGTTTTTCGGCACCGCAGATGAGCAACCGCATACTCTGGAAATCGGTCGGCTCACATTTGCGCAAATAGAATCGCATGAACGTGGCAGTGCCGAGGAGAATGGTGCAGCCATGCTTGGAGCAGAGTTCGCCAATCTCCTTGGCGGCCCGTGGGTCGGGGTAGTAAACCGCCATCATGCCCACACCGACGGGTGCCCACAGACAGACGGTGTAGCCGAAGCTGTGGAAGAAGGGGAGCGCAGCGAGCATGCGGTCGCTGCGGCGGAGATCGACGCCGACATCGAAGGCGTGTCCGTTCGCGGCAATGTTGCGCTGGCTGAGCATCACACCCTTCGGCTCGCCGGTGCTGCCGCTGCTGAAGACGATCGTCAGCAGATCGTCCGGCTGGAGCGCATGCGTGCCAATCAGCCTTTGCAACAGCCAGTTCGGCAGCAGCACGACCGCGAGGAAGCGCCAGAGCTTCATGCCGCGGGTGATCCCGCCGAGTGCGTCTTCGAGGTGGATGATCTGAATGCGCTCCGGCACGTCGAGCGGCATCTTCGCCAAAAACCGCTTCGCAGTGATGATCGTCTCGAGCCCGGCCTGATCGCACGCGGAGCGGATCGCATCCCGGCTGGCGGTGTAGTTGAGATTCACCGTGGGCCGCCGCAGGAAGGCGATTGCGATGTTGGCCAAGGTGCTGCCAAGCCCAGTGGGCAGCCAGAGTCCGACAGGACAGGAGGACTGGGTGAGCCGCGGGCGCAGCCAGCTTGACAGGCACCATGCACCGACGAGCCCGGCGCCGATCTTCACCTTTCGCTCGCTGCCGGTTGAGACGTCGATCATGCCGATGCGGAACATGTTGCGCCAGCGGCTCGAGGTTTTGACATACCACTGCGGCGTGAGCAGGGCACGACCGCTTTCGGCGATGGCGAGATCGGCCATGCCCTCGGCGACCGCGGCCCGCACCGCGGCGACGCTGGTCGTCTTCGCCAGTGGCTCGCCGAACCAGACGCAGATGCGGCGGCGGAAGTTCTCCGGCCAGCGGAGAAGAATTCGGCCGCCCTTGTGGCTGAAAATGCTCCCCCACATACCGCTCGTGCACATCGGCACGATGCTCACATCCGTGGTGGTGTGTTTGAGAATGTGTTCGAGCCCGCGGCCGAAGGGACGCATCTGACCGTTGCGGGTCAGCCGCCCTTCGGGGAAAATCAGCACGACTTCGCCGGCGTCGAGAGCACGACTCACGGCGTCGAGGGCATCGCTCATGGCGTGCGGCGACGATGTGCGATTGTCGATCCGCACCGTGCGGTGCCGCACGAACCCGAGGAAGAACCGCAGCAGCGGGTTGCGGTAGTAGCCGCTCCAGAGCACGAATCGCACGGCCCGCGGGCACGCCAGCCAGACGAGCATCCAATCGATGTAGCTGGCGTGATTGCAAACGAGGAGCACGCCACCGGTAGCCGGGACGCGCTGGCGATGCCAGGCTTTGAAGCTGTATGCGGCGTGGATCAGTTGCCACCAGCCGAAGCGGATGACACCGGGGACAAACCACGCCAGAGCAAGGAAGAGGGCGAGGTAGATGGCGAAGGCAGCGAGAGCGTAGGTCATAGAGTTCGGATTGCCTTAGCTTCCCGGGCGGGGAATTCAACTCTCGCTTGCAGCGGACGGGGAGTGCCGTTATACGACGCGGCTCGCAGACGCATGGGGGAACGGCCGGCGACGCGCTTCGGGGGGAGCGCTCGCCGGTCACCATGCTCAGGGGGTCGGTATGAGTGTGGATTGCGGGCCGCACATCCGCGGCATGTTGCG
>JBGSSZ010000022.1:0-1749 GCA_041736785.1 Limnoglobus sp. | reverse complement strand
GGGCCGGAAAGCGGGGTGGTAAGGAAAGTGAAAGACGCGAAGTTCCGCCCTTAAGGATGAGGGCCAAGGTGATCCCACGCCCGTAACGGCCAGTGTCACGCCGGCTACAAACGCTGAAATCGTCGCTTATTTAAGGACTAGTGGTACGCTTACGGCCGCGGAATTCACTCAAGCCAAGGCAAAGCTCCTCGGCTCTCCGCAGACCACGGCTCTCGTTCCCTATCGTGACCCAAATACTCCGCCTGATTGGATGCGGCCGGCTGGCAAGTGGCTGATGGCCGTATCTGTCATTGGCCTTGGAATCATTGGCTACACACGGTCAGAGAAGCTGCAGAATGAAGCCGTCTTGCTCGAACTGCTTCTCAACCCGCTTTGCTTTGTTGGGCTCCCGCTGGCTTTCTACTGGCTAAAGAAGACTGACTCCCTCGAACTGCCTGCCTCCTGACCACGCTGCTTGAACATGCCGACGTCGCCCACATCGGCGGCATCGCCCCCGATGGCACCTTCATCATGTTGGTGATGGTCCCCGTGATGGGCATCGCCCTCGCCGCCGTTGATCCGACCGAGGCACGACCTTCAAGTTACTTCACCTCTCAAACCTCCACCGCTGCAACATTCAACTGACTGACCGCTTCCAGCAAGTCCCGCCCGGTGAACGGCTTCGCGAGGAAAATCGTGTCGGGGCTGCTTTCGTCGTTCACCTGGCGGTAGCCGCTGACGAAGACCACGGGCAGATCGGGCTTGCGGGAGCGCAGGTGTTCGACCAGCTTGCGGCCGCCGAGCGAGGGCATCACCACATCTGTCACGACCAGATCGATGGCATTGTGCATCCAGTGCGCCGTCATGATGGCTTCATCGCCGCTGGCCGCTTCGCTCACATCGTAGCCGACACTTTCGAGGGCCCGCTTCAGGAGCTCGCGCACTGAGGAATCATCGTCGACCACCAGTGCCGTCAAACCGTGACCGTCGATCAACGGCGTCTGGGCGGGCAGCGCGGGGAAGAACACGCGGAAGACGCTGCCGAGCCCTTCGACGCTGTCGACATCGATGCGGCCACCGGCACTGACGACGAGTTCGTTGACGGTGGCAAGCCCGAGCCCGATGCCGCCGGCGCGGGTGCTGTAGAAGGGTTCGAAGAGTCGGGTGCGAGTGACGTCGTCCATCCCACTGCCGGTGTCGGCGATGGCAAGGACCACGAAGTCTTTGCCGCCCTGGGTTTCGTGACTGGTGCGAATCTGCAACACTCCGCCGCGGGGCATGGCCTGACCGGCGTTGGTCGCGAGGTTCAGCAGCACCTGCTCGATCACGGTGCTGTTGGTGTGGGTTGGCGGAAGTGTCGTGTCCGGCTGCATTTTCACGCGCACGCCATTCGGCACCAGCACGCGCACCAGCGGCAGGAGATCCTGCACGATCGCGGAAAGATCGCTGAAGGTGGGCGTCTCTTCCGACGGCTTGGCGAACTGCATCAGCCGGCGGGTGAGGCCCGCGGCGTGACGGCCGGCGATGCGGATCACCTCGACCCATTCACGATCCGGCGCATGAAGCGGAATCCGCTCGGCGAGCAGATCGCTCGCACCGACGATGGCCGCCAGCACGTTGTTGAAATCGTGGCTGACGGCGGCGACCATGCGGCCGAGCGTTTCGAGCTTCGCGTTACCCGGACCGGTGGTGTCGGCAACAGTGGGTGCGGCGGCGATGTCTGCAACGCGGAAGACCATCGCGGTGAACCCGCTGGGCGTCTGCCGCGCG
>JBGSSZ010000021.1:0-2638 GCA_041736785.1 Limnoglobus sp. | reverse complement strand
AGCGGCTTCAGCTTGCCCGCTGGCGGTGCACCCGCCAGCATCGCGTTCACCTCGGCCACCGATCGCGGTTTGGGCCGCCCCTTGGCCAGATCCCGTGGCATGCTCACCGGGTTCGTCATCAAATACGTCAAGAGATCTTTTGTCCGCTCCTGTCCCAAAAGTTTCGGCAGTCCATCGGGCATCGTCGACACTGACGAGGCGTGCATCGTGTCGATTTCCGATCGCGCAAACTCGACGACAACTCCGCGCATATCCGCAAGCCGGACCGTGTCACCGTTCGCTTGGAGGACACCCGTGTAGGATCGCCCATCTGTCAGCGTCACGGCATAAGTCAGATGGTCCGGATTGATTGCAAAGCTCGGCTGTTCAATGTCACGCAATACGGACGCGTAGTCGCGGTGGCTGAGGTAGGAGAGATCCGGCCCGAACGTTTCGCCCTGACCATGCAAGGCATGACACTTGAAGCAGGCAGCCTGCTCGCTGAAGAAGATCCTCCGCCCGCGAGCCCACGATCCGCCCGCAAGCTCCGCGGGTGGTTTCGGCACAACGACGTTCCGCGATTCCTCCGCCCACGGCACGAGAACACGTTGCAAGTGCATTGCTCGTGACGCAGCATCGTCCTTCGTGTGCCACGTCATGGTCTGTGCACTCGTTCGCGTCGTCACTTCCAGATCGCGGAATTGTTTGGTGCTTGGCTCGCTGATGCGTTGAGACTCCGCACCCGGAAACTCGATGGTGACGACTTCTTGCGGGGCGTCGTAGTCGAGCCGCGAACCCGGTTGCAGTGCAGGGCGGAGCATGTTCGCGAGGTTCAGACAAGCCTTGATGCGGAGCACGCCCTTGTCGTTCATTTGCTTCCAGAGTGCGTCGTGTTCCGCGCTGCCAGCGGTGAAAGCGCTGGCCACGCGCAAGTCCGGACTGGGCAGCCAGCCGTTCCACGATTGGCCATCGCTGCCAGTCCAGGTCGCGTCGCAACCGCTGAGATCGAAGGCCAGGTCGATGTGCGGATGAGTGTCAGTGCGGCCGAGCCCGGGCAGTGTCACGGCATAGTGCATGGCCGCGGTGATTGGATCGACGGCAAGCACCAGTGTGCGCCGATCCGGCGTGAGTTGCACCGACCTCACTGGCACATTGAAGCGTGGCGTCACTTTCTCTGCCTGCACAACGGCGTAGCCCGGCCAGAGTGATTCAAAGCGGTCGCCCGCCTGCGCGGTGCGGCCAGCGGTGATCCTGATGCGCTGTCGTGCGTCTCGAAGCGTGGCCGGGTCGATGGGCTTGTCAAACGCGACTCGGATTTCACGCGGCCCACTCGGCCATGTCAGCACCGGCTGCGGAAGCGCTGGATCGGTGTAGGTGATCTTGTAGAGCTTGCCTTTGCCGTTTGGCCCGCTGCCCCAATCCGGCCCGCCGCTGTGGCAAGCTACGATGAGAGCGCCATCGGGCGACACACACGCATCGACCGTGAGCATGTTCAGGCAGGCAAAGAGGTCACTGCGGGCAACGTAACCTTCAGGAGTCTTCAGCAACTTGGTGCGGTAGATTTTGCCGCGTGAGTAGCCGGTGACGAACGCATCACCGGCCCACGACGCGGGGCCAAACGTCGGGCCGCCGGGCTTTACCGGTTCGTTGAAGTTGAAGCCGGTCGTGGACTGGTGCTGCGGGCGGTAGTCGAAGACGCTCGGTTCGTCGATGACGTCGGGCAGGTGCCGCGGATGGCGTGGCGGGAATCCGTAGTGCCGACCTTTGCGGATGAGCAGCAGTTCGTCGAACGGGTTGCCGTTGGGCAGCCAGGTGGCGCCTTCCTGATCGCTGCAGAAGAGGTCGCCGTTGCTGTGAAATCGCAAGCTGACCGGCACGCGGACACCCGTGGCTACGATCTCGCGCGACTTGAAATCCGGAGCGACACGCTGAATGGTTCCGCGTTCGTCGGTGAGGGAGTACTCGGCTTTGCCGTTTTTATCGAGGAGGTATGCGTTGCGATAGTCCGCCGTGACGCGACCAAACCAGACGCTGCCGTCTTTGGGATCGACTGCCACGCCGGCCACATCCATGTTCACGCTGAACTCTTTCCAACCCGTTGCGACGTCGATCTCGCGATCCGCGACGCCATCGCGGTCGGTGTCCACGATCAGCACGACCTTGCCTTTGGCCGCGACGTAGACACCGGTGCCGCGTTTGTCGTCGGGCCGGGTGAGGTCCATGCCGATGGGTGACTGCAGGCTGCCCTTGTTCTCGTAGAAGAGTTTGGCCGCATCGGGGTGTCCGTCGCCATTGCTGTCGCGGATGTGCCAGATGTTGCCGTTGTAGCCGAGGGCGACGAGTGTGCCGTCTTCGCGATACTTGACGTTGTTAATATTGGTGAGTTGCAGCGGCAGTTCGCGCCACGTGAAGCCCGGCACGAAGACCTGCACCGGCGGCGGATTCTTCATCGGCACCAGCACTTCGCCGCGATCGTCACGCGGTTCCGCAGCTTGGAGCCACAGCACCGAGGCACACACTAGGCCTTAAATAAGCGACGATTTCAGCGTTTGTAGCCGGCGTGACACTGGCCGTTACGGGCGTGGGATCACCTTGGCCCTCATCCTTAAGGGCGGAACTTCGCGTCTTTCACTTTCCTTACCACCCCGCTTTCCGGCCC
>JBGSSZ010000701.1:0-5608 GCA_041736785.1 Limnoglobus sp. | reverse complement strand
AGGTCGTGGTAGGTGGTGATGGCGCTCATGTCACTTGTCATCCTTTTCTTCTCGAGCCTTTCTCACACTCTCGTGATAGGCTTTGAAATTTTCCTCAAAAGTGTCGACTGGCAAGCCAAAAAATGAAAACTTCCGCTTGGGAGGCAGCTTGGCCTTCAGTTCTTGCGCCTTCTGGGTATCACCCCCCAGAACGTTCAGACAATACAGATACGCGGTGATGTTGGGATCATCGGGATGGGCTCGCTGCAGGCCGTTCAGGCCCAGAACGCATGCGCTCCACCAGGGGTTAAATTCGTTCAGGTTCGCAGACAACGTTTTGAAATCCAGACCCGAGGTCACAATCATGCGTAGGGGAACAGTCGGGATCTCACTCTCCCAGTTCTCGTTCTGCGAACAGGCTTGGATGAAGCTTGTGTAATGACCATCCGGGGCACCCCACTTTTTTTGCAGCGAGGTCGCGTATTGCGTGCAGCTGCGGATATCGTCCGGGTTGCAGACCATTGCGCGTTCAAACCAGAGGTTTCGAATTAGAACGGGTTCGCCGAGCCCCATGACCACAGCAATCATGCGTCGTGCTGGACCGTCACGGTGCGGCTCCAGCTTGTCGGCCTTGGCGAGCGACTTGCGGGCGATCTCCAGTCGTTCTTGGAACTGTTCAAACTGTTCGTCCGATGTCAGGCGGGCAACAGCTATGCCGCGAGCGTCCCATGCTGCGTCGGTATGATATTCGCCTTTTATCGCTTCTTGCAACCATTCCGATGCCTTTGCGTTCTCCAGCGCCTTCATTGCGCGGTCGTACACAGCTTTCCGCACATCTCCGGTGGTATTCTTCGGGCTCTCATACTTGTGAAAGGTCTCGAAAAACTTCAGGAGTGCGATTTCGGCTGGCATGCTGTGATCCTTCGCAGCTTCTTCGAAATCCATCCACATGTCGTCCTGCAATTTCGCCAGGGTCTTGGCACTGGCCAACGGTTGTCCCTTCTGATCCTTATACATGTCACGGCGGGCAAACAGCCTCGGTATTGCATGGTATTTTTTGGCAATCATACCATCGATGCTGGCCTGGTAGCGCTTTGACTTTTCGGCACGGTTGCTCAAAGCCGGATCCGATTCGTCTTCGTAGAAATAGAGAAACAGCGGGTCCCTGCAGCCGGCCTGTTTTGCTTGAGCAAACAGTTCTCGCATGGCGGCGCGTTCGGCATCGAAGCCAAGAAATGGATGCACGTAATACTTGGCGTACGCCTCCAGGGCTTTGCGCCCCTCTTCGTAGCCGGGGGCAGTCTTGTCGGCGACTCGCTCATACTCGCGGACCGAGAATGCCGAGAGGACTTGCAATCGCTGTTTGCGAGCGCGGAGCTTGTCGTTTTCGGTACCCGGCCAAGTTCGCAGCTTTGGCGTTGTAAACAGATCCTGTGCTGATGCTGAGACGGCCGAGATGAGCAGCAGCAGTGATACAGCCCGTCGCATGGCGGAAAACCCCGTATTGAGTGTTCTCAGTCTACCGTAAGTTCCCCGACACTGCCGCTGAAAAATCCGTGTCTCCAGAATGGAGCTTTCTCATCGCTGAGCATCTCAAAACAGTTTGCTCCATCGCAGTTCCTTGACCTGCGGCTTGGGATCTTTTGCCAGCTTGATCATTGGATCCGCCCTGTTCCGCACGCGCCAGTCGAAGACGCCTTTAGTTATTGCCGCAAGAAACGCAAAATCAACTCAAGATTTCGTTCGCGTTTCTTGCGATTTTTGCGGCAACACTGCTGCTAAAACAGCTTGCTCCAGCGCAGTTCCTTGACCTGCGGCTTGGGATCTTTTGCCAGCTTGATCACCAGGTCGGCCATGTTTCGCACGCACCAGTCGAAATACATCGGCGTCAGGCTGTTGATGTCCATATCCGGAGCGGGGTTCATGAAATCGATCGCGTACGGGATGCCGTCGCGGATCGCCCACTCGCAGGTGTTCATGTCGTAGCCCAGAGCCTGACACACCTTCACGCTGTCGCTGTGAATCCGCTCCAGCAGCTTGGCGGGGACGTAGTTTTCCTCAGGCACATACCGGCGGTTCGTCGGGTCATACGGCATCGCCAGCACTAGCTCCTGACCCAGCACCATGCAGCGGAAATACTTGTCCCACTTGATGAATTCCTGCGCGATCATCGTCATCAGTCCGCTGGTGTCGTAGTAGCGGATGAGTTCTTCCATGCTGTGGCAGACGTAGACGCCGCGCCAGCCGCCACCGTGGGCGTCTTTCAAGATGCACGGCAGCCCGACGTAATCGACAATCGCCTGCCAGTCCATCGGATAGCTGAGGTTCTTGAGGCTTTCGGTTTTGACGATCCCCTCGACGTAGTCCTTGTTGGGCAGGGCCATGGTCTTGGGGTGAGCGAGGCCGAGCTTGGTGAGCAGTGCGGCGCCGAAGTATTTGTCGTCGGCGGTCCACATGAACGGATTGTTGATGACCCGTGCACCGTCGATCACGGCTTTCTTCAGGTACGAACGATAGTAGGGCACCTCGTGTGAGATGCGGTCGACGATCACGGAGTACGGGTTCGGCTCGTCCATCGTCGAGCCGCCGAGCGTGATCAGTTCGGCGACCACCCCCGCGTTGCGGCGGTTCACCTCTTCAATAAACTTCGGCGGCCACGACCATTCGCGTCCGACGAGCAGTCCTACTTTTTTCATGGCTCGGCCTGGGGGTTTGGGGTTTGGGGTCTGGGGTCTGGTCAAGAACTGCGGCTGCGTTGTTCGGGCTGTCGGTCCCAAACCCTAAACCCCAGACCCCAAACCCCGGCCGCGTCAGCGGCTAGTCACTGCCGCCAATATATCGCTGGATCTGGTGATGCCATACTGGCCAGTCGTGGGCGAACCCGTCCCACTCGCGGAGAGCGTTGCCGATACCCTTCTGCCACAGCGTGCCGGAGAGTTCGCGATTCTGGTGGACGAGTTGATCGCCGTTGCCCACGACGAGGATAATATCCTGTCGGCGGAGGGCGTCGAGTCGCCAGCCTTCGTGCTCGTTCTTGAGATACTCGATCGGGTTGTGGTAGTAGAGCGTTTCGTCGTGGTAGCCGTCCATGAAGCGGCGGATGTCACACAGCCCGCTGAGTGAGATCACCCGGTTGACCCACTGCGGATAGCGAAACGCGAAATCCATCGCGTGGAACGCACCGAGGCTCGCACCCGTGGTGATCAGGTACGGCGTGGGGTTGCGGTTCCAGGTGAACGGCAGCACTTCGTGGAGCACATAGCGGTCGTAGTCGTCGTGCCGCCGGGCCCGGTGATACGGGTGACCGCGGTTGAACCACGACTCCTCATCGACCTGCTCGATGCAGACGATGTGCAGTTGGCCGTTGTGAAGCTGGTGACCGAGGGCATCGATCATGCCGCGGTCTTCCCACTCGTGAAACGCACCGCGGGAGGTGGGGTAGACGACCACGCGGGCTCCGCCGTGGCCGAATTCCAGCAGGCTCATGTGGCGGTTGAGCGACGGGCTCCACCAGCGGTGATATTGTCGATGCATGGGCGGCTTCCCGTTTCCGTTCAATATGCGGACTCGTGAACAGCACTGCAACAGGCGGGCTCTGGAGAAGGTGGGAAGTGTCCGGCAGGCGTAGCGATTGTAGCGGCCGCACGGCCACTACACTCGGCGGTCATACCATGACACCATGCGCATCACCGCTGTCGAAACCGATCTCTTCCGCGTTCCTCTGAAACGGCCGGTCACGCTGCCCGGTGGTCAAGACGCCCGCTCCGCCAAGGAGATTGACCTTGTCCTCGTGCGGTTGCTCACCGACGGCCCGCACACCGGACTGGGCCTGTCGTATGCGTTTGCTGGCGGCACCGCACTCCGCAGCGTGCTCGACACGCACATTGCTCCATTGATCGTCGGCGAGGACCCCGCCCGCAGCGAGTGGCTCTTCCTCAAAGCCAGCCACGAACTCGACACGCTCGGCTTCCGCGGCCTCGTGGCCCGGGCCTACGCTGCCGTCGATTTCGCGCTCTGGGACTTGAAAGGCAAGCACGCCAATCTGCCCGTGAGTCAACTGCTCGGCGGCTACCGCACCAAGCTGAAAGCGATTGTGGCGGACACCGCCTCCCCTGCTCTCGGCGTCAAGCAAGCCGCCAAGGAGACCCGTACGCTGCTCGATCTCGGTGCCGCCGGTGTGCAGATCGAAGTCGGCACCGCTGACCCCGACGCTGATGTCGAACGACTGCGGCAACTCTTCGAGGCTCTCCCCGACGGGCCCTGGATCGAGGTCACCGCCGCGGGTCGCTACGACCACGCCAGTGCTCTGTGGATGGGGCGTGCCTTCCAGGAAGAGTTCGGCATCGACAGCTATCTCGACCCGCTGAGGCCCGACGATCATGCCGGCTTGCACCGCCTCGCCGACCGTCTCGAACTCAGCCTCGGCGCGGGGGCCTACTACGACACGCCTGAGGACTGTCTGCGGGCACTGACCGTGCCAGGGCTCAGCACGCTGCGGCTCGATCCGCTCCGGCTCGGTGGCCTGACACCCGCCCGTAAGATCGCCCTCGCCGCGGAGTTGAAAGGCATCGCCATCGCCCCGGTGCGACTGCCCGAAGTCGGTGCTCACCTCGCTGCGGGTGTCGTCTACGGCCGGGTTTGCGAGTATGTCGATTGGTTCGCCGAGCTATTCGACGGCGGCCCCCGCTTTGAAAACGGGCAACTGCTTGTCCCCACTGCACCGGGGCTGGGGCTCACGGTGAACGAACCGGTCGCTGCCAAACTTCGAGTCGGATAACCGGGCAGGCGCGAAACCTCATGGCCAAGTCACACAAGAAGATCCTGCTCCTCGTTGCCGCGGCAGACGACAAATCCGCCCGGCTCAGCGAATCGGCGTACGCCGCAGCCTTCCACAGGCTCGGGCTACCCTGGACTGTCAAACGCACCGCCACGCCCACGGACGCGGAGATTGAAGCCGCGGCCGAGGTGATCCGCGAGTTCCCTGCCAGTGAATCGGAGGTCGAACCCGCAGTGAATCAGTGGCTCGCCGTGAAACTCGGCGGCGGTCAGCCCGCTCCGCCTCCACCACCTGTGCCGCCGCCGAAAAAAGTGATCCACACTGTCAAGCTCAGCCGCGAGACCGCGGGCCGCGGCGGGAAAGGCGTCACGGTCATCAGCGAACTGCCATTGAACGAAGCCGCACTCAAGGAGCTTTGCACGCTGCTCAAGAACAAATGCGGCACCGGCGGCACCAGCAAAGATGGCCGCATCGAGATCCAAGGCGACCAGCGCGACCGCCTGCAGACGGAGTTGGAGAAGCTCGGCTACAAAGTGAAACGCTCCGGCGGCTGAGCATTTCAGGGAATCTCGACACTCTCTCCGCCTGCCCGACTGGCGAGAGCCGGCATGATGGGATCCGCGCTGTAGCGAAGAAATCGCACTGAACCGTCGGCAAATGCAAAATGTGCACCGCCAGGGTGCAGACTCCAGAAATGTGATGCGGAACAAATGTCGCCTAATACGCTTCCCAGATTTTAGCATCCTTTGCTCTTGCGCTTTCTGTGGCGTCGGGTTAGCCCGCATTTCTCACAGAGTGGGCGGGTTTGTGGCGGGCGGGGGATTTTGCGCGACGATCTGAGCGGCGGGTTGT
>JBGSSZ010000642.1:0-2849 GCA_041736785.1 Limnoglobus sp. | reverse complement strand
CGCCGTGGATGGAGTATGAGCCGCCGCCCGAGCCGCGACCGCAGGCCAAGCCGCGCCGTGTGCCCACGCGGATTGAGCCGCTGCAGCAGCAGGTGAAAGCGTTTTCACCGATCGCGGTACCGTCACCGCAAAGCGTTGGTGTGGTGGTGCCAGTGGCGATTCCCGAGCCCGCGTCGATTGGCATCGATCCGAAATAATCACTTCACGAGTTCGAGCGTGCTCCAGAGCGAGGGGTCGTCCCAATACGGGAAGTCGGCGTTCACGCTCAGAAACTCTTCGCCGTGCTCGGCATCTCGCACGGCGTAGTAGAACCCGAGCCGCGGATACTGCTCGGGATCGTAGCCCGCCAGTATAGCGGCAGGGAGAAACGCTTCGAGCCGGTAACCACCCTTCAATCGCATACAGCGGAACGGCACGTCGGCAGCTTTGCAAAGTGGTGCATCGACCTGAGCACGGTTGATCTTCGACTGACCAAACCACGGCTCGCTGTGATCCGATCCGCCGCCGCTGGGCAGGAAATGAAACTGATGACAAGTGCGGCTGGCCCGGTGACTGGCGCGGGCGTCGCGGGTGTCGAGCCAGAGGGTTAGGCCATCGCTGGAGCGGGGTCGATCCGCATCTCCGGCTGGCTCCTGCTCCTTCTGCAGCACGCTGCAGAGCACACCGAGGCCAAGTTCGTTCCAAGCGAGCCGCAAATCGGCGAAATTGATGACGCCGTCGAGCTTGGCGAAGTTGTCAATGCGAGCCGCCGCCGGCAGATCGACAACGCGATCACCTTTCATTGGCATCTTCGCCTCAAACAGGCACGGATGCGCGACCCGGAGCAGGAAACGGGGTGGGAGGAGCATCATTTGTCTTGCACTACTCTGTGCCAGTGCGGTCCATCGGGTATGAGGTTGTATTCGATGCACTGAAGACGTCGAATCAGGGCACCGCCATTCTTCAATCTCCCTGGGGGTGCGGTTTCGCGGTCACCGGCGGGTTCAGCAGGCTTTTCACAAGGACGTCCTTCGCACGGTCGAATTCCGGCTGCCAGTGAATCTCCGGGCTGCCGTTCTTCATGCAGTCGCGGATTTTCTCCAGCGTATTTTTCGCCATGTGCGGGCATTTGTTGCATGCGCAGGTGATCCCCGGCACCGGGTAATAAGTATGCTGTTTGAATCGACTCTCCAATTGCCACATCATGTTCGGTTCGGTGGCGACAATGAAATCGCGGTGCTCCTTGAATGAGCCGACGTAGTTAATCATCGCCTCAGTGCCGCCGATGTATTCGGAATGCTCCAGAATGTTTTTGGGGCACTCCGGATGGGCGATGACCTCGGCTCCCGGATGTTTCTTTTTCATGCGCACGAGATCTTGAACGCTGAAAATCTCATGCACCATGCACGAGCCATCCCAGAGGATCATCTTGCGGCCTGTGACCTCGCTCAGATATCGACCGAGGTGCTTGTCCGGGACGAAGAGAATCTCATAGTCCTCCGGCACCTTGCGGACGACTTCTTCCGCGTTGCCACTGGTCACCACCCAGTCGGAGAGTGCTTTCACGGCTGCGGAACTGTTGATGTACGTGACAGTCTGAAACTTGCGGCCGTTTTCGCGGAGCATTTCCTGGTAGCGGTGCAGCTTCTCCGGCGGACAGGAATCCACCAGCGAGCAACCCGCCTGCAGGTCGGGCAGCAGCACCGTCTTCGACGGGTTTAGCATCTTCGCCGTCTCGGCCATGAAGAGCACACCGCAGAAAACGATGACGGGTGAATCGACTTTTGTTGCCTCACGGGCCAGCTTCAGGCTGTCGCCGGTGATGTCGGCCAACGACTGGATTTCGCCGTCCTGATAGTAATGGGCGAGGATCGTCGCACCGATTTGCTTCTTGAGATCGAGGATTTCTGCAGAGATGTCGTCGAGCACGGCAGGCATGGCAAGCTCCCTTGTTTTTCCCGTGGCGGAGGGTGAACCCACACCTCCATCTTAAACAATGCAGACTCGAACATCAACGCGCGATAGAATCTCTGCACCTTCCCAGCGAGCCAACCATGCGGCGGACGATGTTCAAATCGAAGATTCACCGGGCCACGGTCACCGAGACCAACCGCGACTACGAAGGCTCGCTGACGATCGACTCCAACCTGCTCGACGCCGCGGACATTCTGCCCTACGAGCAGATCCACGTCTGGGACGTGACCAACGGTGCCAGGCTCATCACCTATGCCCTTCCCGGCGAGCGGGGCAGTGGCGTGATCCAAGTCAATGGCGGCGGCGCACACCTGATGAAGAAGGGCGATCTGATCATCATCGCCACATTCACAGAACTCAAAACGCGCGATGCGAAGAAGTATGAGCCATGCGTCGTGCTGGTGGACGAGCTGAATCGGCTGCTGAATGTTGCGTCGCCGGAGCAGACGCCTGTGACCACGCCGATGGGCACGGCTCCGCGTCGCCGGCGTTCGCGGAACGTCTAACCGATCTGCACTTCTGCCGGCTGCAAGACAAACTCATCCGCGCCTTGCGGTGGCGGGTTCAACTTCATTTCCTTGACTCGCCAGCCCGGATGCTGCACCGTGCCGGTGTAGGGGGGTTCGCCGGCGACGTTGCCCAGGACGCGGATCGCTGAGGGGTCGAAGCCCTTGGCCACCGTGACCGATTCGCCTTCAGACCCGGCCACGATCGGCTCCAGCACCAGATGCTGCTTGAGTGCGCCTTGGGCCTTGCGGTGGATGTCGCGGACGGCTTGCCCGACCTGCGCATCGTTGAAGCTCGCAATCTCCTCCATGAGGAAATCGACGATACGACTCTCGGCCTGCAGCAACGCCAGCAGCCGCAGTGGCGCACCCGACGGTTTTTCGACCTTC
>JBGSSZ010000614.1:0-1894 GCA_041736785.1 Limnoglobus sp. | reverse complement strand
GCGCACGCTGGCCGACGCGCCCCAGCATTAGCCGCGATGTCCTGCGAAAAGCTCCGAGGGGCAAGGTCATGCAACATACACGCTTGAACTTCATCGCGATCATCGCCATCGGTTTCGTTCCGCCGTTGTTCGCCTCTGGGCAACCGAGCCAGGTTGTCGTTCGCGACTGCGCCGAATGTCCCGAGATGATCGTAATTCCTGCCGGTCAAGGCGTGATGGGCTCGGACCCTGTCGAACGCGAGCGCCATGGCGTTCCGGCCATGTTCGGAGATCGTGAAGGCCCGCGGCATCAGGTGACGATAGCGAAGCCGTTTGCGCTCGGCCGCACCGAAGTTACGAGGAGTGAGTACGCTGCTTTCGTCGCGGCCACCGCGCGTGCGGATCCTGCTGGTTGCGCGGTGCACGATATCAAGACGGATCGCTGGACTGCGCTGCCGGGCTACTCATGGCGCAAGACTGGCTTCGTTCAAGCCGATGATCATCCCGCACTTTGCATCAGCCACGACGATGCGAGCGCCTACGCTGAGTGGCTCGCACGCAAGACAGGCCACCGATATCGCCTGCCGAGTGAGACGGAGTGGGAGTACGCCGCGCGCGGCGCTACGACTACCGCCTGGTACTGGGGTGAGGTGGCCGAAACCGGCTGCGACAACGCGAATCTGGTCAACGCGGCCCTGATTCAGGCGCTGGGTTCGCCGCTTTACTGGCGGCGCAAGCTCGTGTGCATGGACACGCATACGTTCAGCCTGGCGGTCGCCAGCTTCCCGCCGAATCCGTTCGGGCTTCATGACATGGCCGGCAATGCATTCGAATGGGTGGCCGACTGCGCCAGCGCGAGTCATGAAGGTGGGCCGACCGACGGGACCGCACGAACCACCGGCAATTGCACGCAACGCTTTCTGAAGGGCGGTGCATTTCATACGCCCATCTGGCTGACACGCGCGGCCGTGCGAGGCAATGCACTGAATCGGAACCTGCATATGGCAACGATTGGCTTTCGCGTCGCCCGCGATCTGCCGCAGGGCGCAAGACCCTAGCGCGGGTAGGGCCGCGGAGCGGTGTACCCGTCCAGTTCGATGACCAAACAGTCTGTCAACGCTTCGCGCGCATGCTGCCGGCCCTCGGGCAGCCGCACCATTGCGTCTTTCGTCACGTCCTCCGTGATCGAATCCGTGGCGACCCGCATCCGGCCGGAGAGAATATAGAGCAGCTTTTCTGCGGCGTTGCAATGGAGCGGGAGTCGCTCCCCTGCAGCAATTCTGCAGACGAACATCGTGTACACGGGAAAATGGAACATCTTTGCCTGGTACCGGCAATCCGCGTCGGCCAATCGGCCGATGTGCTGCTGACGTGTCCCGTTCACAATCCGATCGCTGAGCTCATGCCAGATCATGTTCTGTGCCGGCAGCGCGATCAGGTCACGTCCGCACTTTCCCGCCTGAGCCTCGAACGCAAACTCCAGACGCCAACCCTCTCGCAGCGTTTCGCTGTGATGATCGACTCCCGCCGGGTGGAGTGAGGCGTCACCGGGCGCAGCGTGAAAGCTCTGCGTGCCGACGAACTCCACCTGGTGAGCATCGATGCTGTAGAGAATGATGTCATCGAAATTCGGATGCCAGGGAGTACGGGTCAAGCGCGGAAAATAAATCTTTCGTAGCTGGCAAGTGGGGAAGTTGTAAAGCTGAAGCTCGATCTTTGCTGCATCGGGAGGGACGGCGACCTCTTCGTCGCCGAACGCGTTCTGCTGCTCACCGTGTTCTTCCCATTCGTAGACGGTCAGTGTTTCGATGTCCTTCGCGTGCAGCACGAGTTGTCCGGCGTCCTGCTGGATCCGCAGAAACGCCGGGCTGTTCGGAAAGCGTCCCATCGATCAATTCGTCAGAAGCTGTAGTTC
>JBGSSZ010000589.1:0-1893 GCA_041736785.1 Limnoglobus sp. | reverse complement strand
ACGTGTGTGAATTCCGTTCGTGCGAATCTCAGTTTGCACCTCCCCGTCTTGCGGGCGAGGTCACCATACCGGGCGATGTCTCCTCGTTCGGCGACAGGAGGAAATTTCATGCGATCCGATACGCGGGCCTTGCTTCAAATGTTTCTGTGGGCGGGCGGAATCGGCCTGCTGGTCATGGCTTGGCTGATCGCCGCCGTCCTGTTGCAGATAAACCGTGAGGCCGCCATCGGTGTTGGTCTGGTGTTGCTGCTGGCTGGCGGCACTGCCGTCGGCGTGCAGTTAGCCTCAAGGCTGTTTCAGCCGCAGCCTGGCAAACAGGCCGAACGAGGTGATGCAGCAGACCGGGACCGCATGTAGTATTCCGTGAGTCATTGTTGCTCTGGTGGCCCCGCCAGCTTATCCTTGTCGTTTTGGCCACTTCATAACGTGGATTCTGAACCATCCGTTACAGCCGAAAGCGGAGCAGACGATGTCAACGAACTGCCGGACGAACGTGCAGTTTTATGCTGGCCTCTCCGTTCTGGGATGTGCCCTTCTGATGATTCTCGTGCAACTCTCGGGCTGGGCGTTTTACCATGAAAAGCTCCATCTCGGAGTAGCTGCCGCTTTTCTGGGTTTGGGAACGGTGTTGGTGGCATTGAGCCGGCATCGAACCACCCGTGAAGGGCTGGATTCCCGCACTGACGGCAAGTTGTAGGCTTGGTGGGAAGCACGAGCCGTAAAAGTGGAATTTACCGTGATATCATGCTTGGGACGGCCAGATTGCCACTGTATGTGTGTCTGTAAGTGGCAATGTGGCAATCTGCTATGAAACAAGTGCATTCGCAACTTCGACTTCGACCTCTCCCGTAAAAGCTCGCCGCGCGGAAATTGGTGGACACGCACCGTTCCGCGCGGTGTGATGATCGCACGTCCCCACCTCCCCTGGAGGCACACCATGTTGCGCCGTCTGATTCTCGCCGCGTTCATTCTCGGCCTCGCACTCCCCGCGCGGCTTATTGCCGCCGACCCGCCGCCGGTCATCGACGATGTCGAAGGGCAGCCGCTTGCACAGAACGCCGAGCGCGTGCTGAAAACGCTGGAGTTCATCGGGGCACCGCTGAACGCCGCCGCTGCGAAGGAACTGAAAGTCGCCATTGAGGACAAGGACGCGAAGAAGGTTCAACAAGTTCTCGACGCGCACGTGCTGTTCGTCATGAACATCAATCCGGAGGCGCGGGTGAAGGTGGCCCGCGGCCCGGCCGAGGCGAAGTTGCAGCAGGCCGGGTTCGTGCCGGTACTGGTGAAGATCGTCAACGACAGCACGGTCAAGAAGACGCTGAAAATCGCCAGCTCGCAAGCGGGGGAACGCTACTCCGGTCGCGGCGAACGCAACCCGAAGGACAATCCGAAGATCGCGGATCGCTTCCTCCACCTCGAGATTTACTCCGCGCCGCCGATGTCCGCGGACCTCAGCGGCTTGAAGGTGGAATACGCCATCGCCCTGATTTACAGCACCGAATCGGGCAAGCGCGAAGCGACGATCTCGCTCGACATCGGACAGGGGAATCAGGACCTCGGCTTCCGCGGCGAAGCGGCCGTGCTCTTCGACGTGAAGCCCGCCATCCCCGTGAAAGTGACTGTGAAAGACTTCGACGGCAAACCGACCGTCGCCCGGCTCACGATCACGGACGCCGTCGGGCACGTCTTCCCGCCGCAGCCCAAACGCCTCGGCCACGACTTCTTCTTCCAGAAACAGATCTACCGGGCAGACGGCGGCACCGTGCTCCTCCCCGCCGGCGAGTTCTTCCTCGAGACCGGCCGCGGCCCCGAGTACAAGCTGAATCGCCGAAAGATCAAGATCGCAGCCGAAGGCTCGAACGCGATCGACATCAAGCTCGAACGCTGGTGCAA
>JBGSSZ010000564.1:0-3371 GCA_041736785.1 Limnoglobus sp. | reverse complement strand
TCTAGCGCGGGAGGAGCCGCAGCGCTCCGCTGCGCGTCGCGGCTATACGGTCGGATCGTGTGCCGTTTGACCGGCATGGCGGCGATTACCCTTCGCCGCAGGTCGTTCAACACACTTTTCGGGATCATCACATTGACGGGGATGTCCAGGTTCAACTCGCCCAATTCGTACGGTGTCTCGCCAAGCCGTGTGAGTTGTTCGCGAATCTCCGTCGCCGTGGTCGCCCGTTTCTTCGCGGATTCGAGCGGGCCGGGCCAACTGGCTCCCACATCGCCGACGGCCAGCGTCAGCGGGCCGCCGATCGTGCCGCGGAGCGTCAGGTCAATTTTCACCCGCCGGGGCGGTTTGTCCTGCGAATAGCTCTGCTCGAGCTTCTTCCGCAGTCGGGGATCGTCGGTCTTCCAGACCTCGCAGCCGACGGGGATCGCGGAAGTATCGAGCGATTCAAAACCGAGCTCGACCACGGGCCACGCGTCGCGGTCGACGCGCCAGACTCGGCCGCCGGGCTCCTGTGTCTCGGGGCGACCGAGGTCGAAGAGCACACCGTCGCCGGGCATGATGACGTCGTCGTGCGTCGCCACGAGCTTGACTCGCACGCCGCGTGGGCCGACACTTTGCACCGTGCCGAGTCTCACGCCGCGGCTTTTGGGGAAGCGGCCACGCACCAGCTTCTGGTGGTCGTTGCCCGCGAGAAAGCCGGGCGTGAAGCCGCGGGAGAACACTTGTGCGAGATCGTTCTCAGCACGGTGATCGAGGTGAAACTCACTCTGCGCCATGGCCGCGTCAATCGCTTTGCGGTAGGTCTGAGTCGTCGCCGCGACGTAAGGTCCACCTTTCAGACGGCCTTCAATCTTGAAGCTGATCACACCCGCGTCCACCAGCGGTCGCACCCACTCATACGCGGCCAGATCCTGTGGGCTGAGCAGGTAAGCCTTGTCGCCGAGATCGCGCGGCGTGCCGTCGACCAGCATCTCATACGGCATGCGGCAGGCCTGGGCACACTGTCCGCGGTTCGCGCTACGGCCACCCAGGGCCTCACTCGTCAGACACTGACCGCTGTACGCCACACACAGAGCACCATGCACGAAGACTTCGACCGGCATGGTCGTGCCGGCGGTCACGCGGCGGATCTCTTCGAGGGAGAGTTCGCGGGCCAGCACCACACGCTCGACACCAAGCTGCCGCACGAACTCGATGCCCCGCGGTTCGGTCAGTGTCATCTGCGTGCTACCGTGGACTGGCAGTGTCGGCGCGATGGACTTGATCAGTTTCGCAAGACCCAGATCCTGCACGATCACCGCATCCACGCCCGCGGCGGCGATGGCTTCGACAAACTTCGTCGCGTCTGGCAGTTCATCGCTGAAGATCAGCACGTTGAACGCGACAAAGCCTTTGACGTTGCGGTCGTGCAGATACTGCATGACCGTCGGCAGTTCGTCGAGCGTGAAGTTGGTGGCCCGTGCCCGGGCGTTGAATGACGAGAGGCCGAAGTAGACGGCATCCGCCCCGTTGGCGACGGCGGCTTTCAGCGACTCCCAGTCCCCGGCGGGTGACAGCAGTTCGGACATGAAATCATCTTACGCCTGGCTGGAGGAAAACCGGCTTCACTTCCCCGGTCTGGCAAAGCGGAGAGTGCGATTCACCTTCACGGGGATCATGCCCGGTGCGACGGGCGGCGACGGCGGAGCCGCACTCATCATACACTCCATCGCCAGCACACCCTGAGCGGCTTTCAACTTCACACGCCACTGCTGCCATTCCATCGCGGCAGCCAAGACATCGGCTTTGGCCTTCAGCAGATCGATCTCAATCGTCGGCAAGTCCGCGATGTGCTTGGCGGCTTTCTCGGTGGCGTGCTTGGCGGTCAGGCTCTCCACGCGGGTTTGCAGGATCGCCGTGCGGCGGGTCGCAGCGGACATCTGACCCAGTGCAGTCCGCACTTCCGCGGCGGTCTCGGCTTCGCGGGTCGCCAGCAGATCGGCCAGTTGCTTCTTCCGAGATTCGAGTTCGTCCTGCTCCGCAGGCGAAGGTCCGTCTGGCTGCCGTCGCGAAAACGCTGTCATCGACATCAGTGGCGAACTGCTCCCGAGCAGTCCATTCAGTGACTGCAGCGCCTCGCGCACGCTGGGTAGCGATTGAGCCGAGAGCCGCTGTTGCATCGTGCGGATGAGTGCGAGATCGGGCCGCTGACTGAGAGCCGTTTTTACAGCGGCGTCAGCGTCTGGCAATTCGCTCGTCACCGCAAACGCTCCGAGCGGCCAGAGTCGTTCCCCGGCAGCGAGTTTGAGGTTCAGCCGCGAATTCAAATCGTGATTGAGCAGGGCGATCTTGGCATCGATCTCTTCGAGGCTTGCCAGCAGTGCGGCTCGCTGCACGAGCAAATCCTGCTCCTGCGGAGCGGGCAGCCCGATGCCGCGGAGTCGCACAGCGTCGTTGCGGAAGTCGTCGAACGACGTGATCCCCGCTGCGAAGAGTTCGCGGCGACCCACCACATCGGCAAGTTGCAGATAGCGCTCGAGTGCTGTGAGTGCGGAACGGTTGCGGGCATCGAGGGCGGCGAGTCGACGAGTCTCGCGGAGCAGATCGTCGCCGGCGGCGTTGATCGTGCCGTGGCGCCTGATCGAGCCCAGCACGCTGGTACGGGCATTCTCCACGTCGAGCATTTTGCCGACGCTCGACTCTGCCGCGGCCCGGCACTGAGCCGTGCGCTCATCGAGCCCGCGGTAGATCCATTCGGATTTCTGCACCGGCGCGTTGGCATCTGCGGGTGAAAGCTGCGAGAGGTCGGGCGCTATTGCTTGTGGAGTCACGACGGCCAGTGGCTCGCCTGCCGCATAGGTGGGGGCCGGTGTCCCCTTTTTCAATAGTGTCACCGGCGCACGGCAACCCAGGCCGGCGACTCCGATTGCGAACAGACAAATTACCGACCCGGCGCGCATGCTCTCATCATCGAATCCCACAGTGTGAAAGTTTGACGGTTTTTCCGGTTCTCGCAGTTCTTCCGAGTACGGGCTTCCCCGCAGCTTGCGCAACCTGCCAATTCCTGCATCCTGCCACCACGAAATCTTTCCCAGCTTTACAAGACTACCACCTCATCGACTAAACTGAAGGCATCACGCTGGCAGACCAAGATCCATGGAATCTCTCACCACCCATGACCGGCCGAGCCCCACGGCCCGGAATGGCGAACTCGTTGACCGAGTCGAGAAGCTCCGCCTCGGGAATCAGTTGAACTCGGTTCCCGCTCGCGGCGGCGGTGCGTCCTGGTTGCCGTGGGGGATCTGCATTCTGCTGGCTCTGGCATGGGCCGGTGTGGGTATCCGCGGCTATCGTGCCCCGGCGAGTTCCACTGCAAGCCTGCCGCCGCCCGC
>JBGSSZ010000553.1:0-3646 GCA_041736785.1 Limnoglobus sp. | reverse complement strand
GATGGCCGCCGGCGTGCCGCAACTGGTGATGCCTCTGGCATTCGACCAGTTCGACAGTGCGGAGCGTCTTGAGAAGCTGGGTGCGGCGCGCAGCGTTCCAGCGAAGCGGTTCACACCGGCACGGGCCGCCGCGGCACTGTCGAGCCTGCTCGCCGATGCCAAAACTCCCGCCCATTGTGCACGGTTGAAGGACTGGATGATCGACGATCCGATGCCGCGGATCGTGGCGATTCTCGAATCGCAAATTCGTAAAGTGTGATGATGCGCGTGCTGCATCTCACTGCAGGTAAACTCTTCGGCGGCGTGGAGACGTTCCTCGTCACGCTGGCGGAAAGTCGGGCTCTCGCGCCCGGCATGGAGCCGGAATTCGCGCTCTGTTTCCCAGGCCGACTGAACGACGAACTCCAGGCTGCGGGCGCGACTGTCCACGATCTCGGAGCGGTCCGCTGGAGCCGACCCTGGACGCTCTGGTCCGCCCGACGGCGATTGAAAGCCCTGCTCAAGCAAAACAAATACGACATCGTCGTGCTGCATCAGCCCTGGATTCAAGCGGGCTTTGGCGCAGTCGTGGCGGCTCAACGGTTGCCGATGGCGTTTTACTTTCACAACCCGTACGACGACGATCGCTTCATGGCCCGAGCCTGCACGCTGGTGCCGCGACTGGTCCTGGCCCCGAGCCAAGACAGCCTGACGAGCTTCAAGCATGTCTTTGCCGGGGCCCTGCATCGCACGGTGTACTATCCGCTTTCGGAGCGGATGATCGCCGCTGCCAGGACCGCGACGGCATCTCGCGATGCGATTCGCACGCGGCAGGGTGCTGCAGCGAGCGACGTCGTGATCCTGCAGGCGAGCCGGGTGGAAGCCTGGAAAGGACCCGATCAAGTCATCCGCGCGCTCGCGGAGTGCCGTGACTTGCCGGGCTGGCAGTTCTGGTTCGCCGGGGCTCCGCAGCGAGCAAGTGAGGAACAACTGTTCGCCGAGATGCAGAGTCTGGCCCAGGCCAACGGGATCGCCGACCGCGTCCATTTCCTCGGCCATCGCAGTGATATCCCCGCTCTGATGTCGGCCGCGGATCTCTACACACAGGGCAATCGCGGGCCGGAAGGATTCGGGATTTCCTTTCTCGAAGCGAGCTATCGGGGCATTCCAAGCATCACACCGCGACTGGGAGCGGTCGTGGAATGGATGAATGACACCATGAGCATTCTGACGACGCCCGAGGATGTCGGCGCACTCTCGGCGGCACTGCGTTCGCTGATTGTCGACCCCGTTCGCCGGCAGGCAATGGGTGAGGCGGCGCACCGGCAGGCCGTGCGACTCTGCGATACGCAACAGCAACTGAATCTGCTGCAGACGCTCCTCTCAGACGCACAGGGAGATGCACAGTGACGACCGATGTGATCGAACGCGCCCGGAAAAGCCTCGGCACCAGCAGCGATGCCATTTATGCCATGGTCGCCCGGCTTGCCGCTCGCACCGGGGGTGGCCGCCTTCTCGACGTCGGCTGCGGTGTGGGGCAACTCTGGCCGTTCGTCAGCGAAACCTTCACAGATTACGTCGGTGCCGACGTGCTGCGTTACGATGGCTTCCCCGAGGGCGTGGAGTTGCACACGATCGACCTCGATACGGGTGGCGTGCCGCTGCCCGACGGCTTCGCGGATGTGGTCGCCGGCATCGAGACCATCGAGCACCTCGAGAACCCCCGTGCCTACGTCCGCGAACTGGTGCGGCTCTGCAAGCCCGGCGGCTGGGTCATCGTCACGACGCCGAACCAGTTGAGCTTCCTCAGCAAGCTCTCGCTGGTCCTGAAGAACGAGTTCAGCCACTTTCGCGGGATGAACTACCCGGCTCACATCACGGCACTGGTGGCGACCGATCTTCACCGGATGGCCGCGGAATGCAAGCTCACCGACGCCGTGGTGGATTATTCGCGCTGCGGGCGGATGCCCGGCGTGAGTTGGAAGTGGCCCGGGTTTCTGAGCCGACTGCTGCCGCGGGCCTGCTCCGACAACGTCGCCCTGATCGCCCGGAAGCCTCTCTGAGAAAGCGGACGCCGATGTTGCAGCGATTCTGGAAACCCTGGTTTGTGTACCGCCCGACGGGCTTGCTGCGGCGGGCCATGGTCGGCTTGAAATCCCGCGGCGAAGGGTTTCAGACCTTATCCACCGCCTGGGGCATGGATCTGCTGGCGGATCCGCACCGCGCCATCGGGCACAGCATCCTGACGACCGGGCTCTACGAACTCGCAGTGTCGGAGGCGGTTGCCCGTCTCGTCTCGCCCGGCGACACCGTCATCGATGCGGGAGCGAATATCGGCTACATGACACTGCTTGCGGGTGTCGCTGCTGGTCCGCAGGGCCGTGTGCTGTCATTTGAGCCGCATCCGGAGCTGTTCAAGATTCTCCAGAACAATGTGGATGCTGCGCGGGCCAGGCACGCCATGAGCACCATCGAATTGCACAACGACGCGTTGGGGGAAACCGCCGGGACTGCCGCGTTGGTCCTGCCAGCGGATTTCAGCGCCAATGACGGCATCGCTCATGTGGCACTCCCAGGCGAAACCGCCGAACGCACCGTGGAGATCCGCGTGTCGGTGCTCGACGACATCCTCGGCTCCGCCACCGCGAACGTGATGAAAATGGATGTCGAAGGCTACGAAGCCCACGTGCTCCGCGGTGCGCGTCGGGCACTGGCCGAGCGGCGCATCCGCCACATCATCTTCGAAGATCACGACGTCGCACACAGCGAAGTCGTGGCGATCCTGCGGGCGGCGGGGTATCGGCTCTATTCCCTCGGCTGGACAATGCGCGGGCTGCGACTGGCGGCCATCGAAACCGGCAGCTTGGCCCACAGCTACGAAGCTCCGAATTTCATCGCGACGATTGCACCCGACGATGTGGAACGCCGTCTGCAGCCGCGGGGCTGGCAGGTGCTGAGTTCGCGGCTGCTTCGCCGCCACGCAGGTTAGCCCAACTTCCGCAGTTCGGACCTTTTTCTGTGATTTTAGCGGCTTCGGCGTGGTGAATTGGCTTGGTTCGCGACGATCCACCGGCGGAATCGAAATGTAGTGCCAACCTACCCCCTTGCAATCGACCTCGGCGAGCGTCATCATCGGGGCGCACCGAGGGCATCGCGTGTATCTGCGGCACACCACCATCACGAAGTCGGGCAAACTCCACACCTACTGGCGGCTGGTGAAGTCCGTCCGCACCGGCTCGCGGGTCCGCCAGGTCACCGTCGCCCATCTCGGCGAACTCGACGCCAACGGACGACTCGCCGCTCAGGCCCTCGCCGAGCGGATCATCGGCGTCGAATGTTCGCCGGGCCTCTTCGACGACGAAGTGCCGAGCGAGCCGATTCCGCTCAGGCTCGGCGAGTTGCGGCTCGAACGCAGCCGGTTTTTCGGCGACGTCTGGCTGGCCCACAAACTCTGGCAGGCCGTCGGCCTCGACGAACTTTTGCAGCGACTGATGCCGCCGGGCCGCGAGCAAGTTTCCTGGGCCACGATGGCCGCCGTGCTCGTGATCGCGCGCTGCTGCGAACCGTCGAGCGAACTGCACATCGCCGAGGACTGGTTTCGTCGCACGGCCCTCGACGACCTGCTCGGTATTCCCGATGAGAAGGTCAACGACGACCGCTGCTACCG
>JBGSSZ010000551.1:0-11672 GCA_041736785.1 Limnoglobus sp. | reverse complement strand
GATGGCCGCCGTGCTCGTGATCGCGCGCTGCTGCGAACCGTCGAGCGAACTGCACATCGCCGAGGACTGGTTTCGTCGCACGGCCCTCGACGACCTGCTCGGTATTCCCGATGAGAAGGTCAACGACGACCGCTGCTACCGCGCCCTCGACAAGCTGCTCGAACACAAAGCCACGCTCGAAACGCACTTGAAAAGCAGGCTCGGCACGCTCTTCGGCCTCGACTACGACCTGCTGCTCTACGACGTGACCAGCACCTACTTCGAAGGACTGGCCGAGAAGAATCCGCTGGCGCAACGCGGCTATTCGCGCGACCACCGCGGCGACTGCAAGCAAGTCTGCATCGGCCTTGTCGTCACACGCGAGGGCTTCCCGCTCGGCTTCGAAGTCTTCGCCGGCAACGGCGCTCAACTCACCTGGCAGCGACGCGACGACGTCTGGCAGCAGCACGAACACCGCGACGGCTGCTATGTGCTCCGCAGCAACGTGACCGACTGGACCGCCGAGGAACTCTGGACCGCCTACACGCAACTGACCGAAGCCGAGGCCGCATTCCGGATGCAGAAGGATCAGTTGAAACTGCGGCCGGTCTGGCATCAGAAGGCGGAGCGTGTGACGGCGCACATCCTCGTCTGCTTCCTGGCGTACGTGCTCCGCAAGACGCTGGAGGGTTGGAGCAACCGGGCGGGTCTGGGGTTGAGTCTGCCGACGCTGCTGGAGGAGATGCGTCTGATCACGAGCACCGATGTGGTGGTGCCGACCGCGGATGGTCGCGAGGTGCGGATGCGGTGCGTGGTGCGACCGGACACAGCCCAGTCGATCCTGCTGACTCGACTGGGCATGCGCGTGCCGCAGCGATTGAAACTGCCGCAAGGAGTGAGAGCGAAGGCCCGACTGTAGTGCCAACTCCAAAGCCGGAAACGCCAATAACAAGGCGTATTCAGCATTCCGGCACCGCGAACTGCGGAAGTTGGGCTAGCGGTTTCGCCAGACGACGTCTTTCGGGATGCCGAGCGCCTGCATCGCCGGCTCGATTTCTTTGAAGAAGCGTTTCGCATCGAGCGGGTAGCCCGCGGTGGGCTTGAGGCCGGGGACGTGCTTTGCCCAGAAGGCGTTGAACTGCCGCATGCAGATCTCGCGCAGATACTTCGCAGTCATGGAAGCCAATGCCACGCTAATTGAGTCAGCGTCGGCCTTGGGCCGGAAAATCACGGTAACGTCGCGGTCGAGATTCATGACGCGATAGCGGCTCTCCGCAGGGCCTTCGCGCTCGGCGACCACCCAGCCCGCGGGGAAGGCCTCCTGCAGCAGCGGGGCGTAGTAGTGGCGGCCGCCTTGCTTGTCGCAATAGATGATGACGGGGCTGTCACGCGAATCGGATAAGCCGATGTAGCCACACTTGACTGCATCCCGCATCAAGCTGATTAGGCCGTTCGCGGTGGCTGTTGCTTTAGTGCCCGTGGCCGTAATGCATCGATTCACTTCGGCTGCTGTCGTGAAACGATGGTTGACCGCAAAGGTGCCATGGATCCAAGCGAACCCGCAGATGCTTCCCAGACAAGCCTCGTGATCGGTTGTGTCCCATTCGGCTGGAAGCGAAAAGTCGGGGTCATACCAAGGCTCGCGACCCAAGCCGACGTCGCTGACCTCTTCGTGCGGCTTGCAGGACCATAACGAGAGAAAACGCTGAAACGACATGGTCCGCGGCTCCTCGGGCATGACGATGGACGCATTCTTCAGCGGCATCACAGTGCGTTCGAGCCTGGCCAACTTGTTCGGACCCTGATGCACTTTCTTCGAGTCATCGATCAGCAGTCGTGCATCCTCAGGTTCGCCGCAGCGCCGCACGCATCGCACATAACTCACCCATCCCGCGAGATCCTCCGGTGACACCCACAGCTCCGCCGCCGCCTGCACCAGTGGGCCGAGGTTGGGGCCGTAGCCTGCTTCGTCGATTCCGACCACCCAGGGCATGATTGCTCTTTCTTCACTGGTCACCGGCCACTGCTCGCCGGCCACTGCTCCATCGCAGCCGGGTTGGGAACAAACAGTGGCCAGTGGCCAGTGTATTGTGGACAGTGAAGATCTATCCGGAGACTCACTATGGCGATGATGGAAAACAATCTCTTCCTGAAGATCCTCAGCAAAGAGATCCCGGCAAAGATTGCCTACGAGGACGACCTCTGTCTGGCGTTTCACGACATCAACCCGCAGGCACCGGTGCACGTGCTGATCATTCCGCGGAAGGTGATCCGCACCCATGCCGACGTGACGGACGACGACGCGGCTCTGATCGGGCACCTCCACACCGTGGCTGTGAAACTGGCAAAAGAAATGAAGCTGGACGCAGGCTACCGGCTGGTGATCAACTGCGACGAGCAAGCGGGCCAGACCGTGCCGCACCTGCACATGCATCTGCTGGGTGGCCGTGCAATGGCCTGGCCACCGGGATAGATGACTGCCTTGCGTTGCGGACTGGTCAGGCCCGCGGGTGGAACTTCGCGTGGATCGCTTTCAATCGCGTGCGGTCCACGTGCGTGTAATGCTGCGTGGTCTGGATCGACGCATGGCCCAGCAATTCCTGCACGGTCCGCAGGTCAGCACCGCCGGCGAGGATGTGTGTGGCAAAGCTGTGCCGCAGCGTGTGCGGGCTGACATCGTCGTTGAGCCCTGCACGGCGGCAGTATTTCTTGACGAGCTTCCACAGCACGATGCGGGAGATCGGCTTGCCGCTGCGGCTGAGAAACACGTTTGGAGAAGGCGGTAGGCGGAACGCGGAAGGTGGAGAATCCAATCCGCCTTCCGCCTTCCGCCTTCCGCCTTCGCGTCCACGAGCTTCACTGATATAGGCGCGCAATGCGCAGATCGCCGGCTTGCCCAACGGCACCACCCGCTGCTTGCTCCCCTTGCCCGTCGCCCGCAGAAATGCGGCATCCAGGTAGACATCGTTTACTTTCAGGTTCACCACTTCGCTCGCACGGCAGCCAGTGGCGTAGAGCGTCTCGAGCAGGGCCCGGTCGCGGAAGTAGAACTTGTCGCTCGCCAGCGGCGCGCTCAAGAGTGCGTCCACGTTGGGCGGTGAGAGCACCGCGGGCACCCGCTGCCAGAGCTTCGGGCTCGCCAGTAACTCCACCGCGCCGGGGTCGGCTTTCTCCTCGAGCCGCAGGTAGCGGTAGAACATTTTCAGCGCCACCAGATGCCGGGCAATGCTCGGTGCCGCGAGCTTTTCATCGTGCAGAAACGCCACATACCGGCTGAGATCCTTGAGCGTCGGCGCGAGGTAGTTCTTGTGATTGACGCTCGCCACCCAGTGTGCGAAGCGGTCGAGATCGTGGGCATAGGCGATGACGGTGTTCTCCGCCAAGCCGCGTTCGGCCTGCAGATACGAGCGAAACGCCAGGATGTCCGACAGCAGTTGATTAAGCATGGAGCATCTTTCGAATCACCGGCCGCAGTTTGGCGATCGCCCGGCCGCGATGGCTGAGAGCGTGTTTGACGGTTTCGCTCAGTTCACCGAAGGTCGCGTGATACTCGCGGATCAGAAAGAGCGGATCGTATCCGAAGCCGCCGTGGCCACGCAGTTCGCGGGCGATCAGCCCGTGGCACTTGTCCTCAGCGACCGCGACGACCTCGCCCGCGGGATTGGCTAATGCCACCGCACTGACGAAGTACGCGGCCCGGTCGTCGACGTGCACGTCTTTCATCGCATCGAGCAGCTTGGCATTGTTGGCAGCGTTGTCGCCGTGGGTGCCGGCGTAGCGTGCGCTGAAGATGCCCGGAGCGCCGCCGAGCTTCGGCACGCAGAGCCCGCTGTCCTCACCGAGCACCCACGCATTCAGGGCGGGTGCCAGCATTGTCGCTTTCAGTTTCGCATTCTCCTCGAACGTGGTACCGGTTTCATCGACCTCCGGCGCGTCGGGAAACGGCGAAAGATCGGAGAGTTCGATTGGCAGATCGCCGAGCAGATCCTTCAACTCTCCCAGTTTCTTTTTGTTCCGGGAGCCGAGCACGAGCCTGGGCAGTGATTTCATGGTCGAAGCCTCTTCTTCGCGGGATGCTTCGGCCTCAGGGTCCGGAGAAGACTTTGAGACCCACGATGCCGGCAACGATCAGCAGGACGCAGGTCACTCGGGCAGCCTGTGCAGGTTCTGCGAAGAGGATCACACCAGCCGTGAAGGCACCGACTGAACCGATTCCGGTCCAGACGGCGTAGGCCGTTCCCATCGGGATTGTGCGTTGTGCCAAGAAAAGCAGCACACCGCTGGCGAGCATCGATGCTCCCGCCCCGATCAGGGGCCAGACGCGCACACCGTTGGGCTGCCAACCGTACTTCAAGCCCAATGGCCAGCCGATTTCAAACAAGCCCGCAACAATCAGATAACCCCACGCCATCGCATGACCCTTTCCGTGATTTCCATTTCCGAGAGTGGTGACGATCATTTCTGAGCGCATCCTTCAACTCGCCCAATTGGGATTCTTGTAAGGATCGAATCCGTAGTACTTGGGTCGAATGTCCAGTCGGACGTGCAGCCACGACACTCCAAAACCAGCCGTACTGAGCCAAAGCGGTTTGTCCCCGATCCGATTGAGCATCGCAGAGCCAACCATCGTCCACAACAAACTCTGCTGTGTTGCAGGTGCCGCTCTGACAAAGGATGCCAGGTGGCCATAGGCAGATGTGTCTGCAATGGGGCAAGGCACGATCAAGGTCGCATCGCCACCCAGATTCTGAAACGCCACCACGTTGTCGTTTGCGTTCTGAAATTGCCTCGCGAACGAACTGGCGTCGAGCCGTCCGATCAACCCGGGACTGTCGAGCAGGACACATTCGAATGGCTGCGTGAGTGTCGAACTTCGGACGCAAGGCACTTCCCAGCGGAATGCATCGAATGACGAGTCTGCCAGAAGCGCATTGAAGAACTGACGAAATGCTTCATCGTTCTGCCAACCCAGAAACACATCCTGGAAGGACAGCGACTGAGCATCGTGCTGAATCATGAACTGCATGCCCTGGTGTTCAGGCAGCGGTATCCTCTTGGAGGCCCACATATCAAGTCCCCGTTGCCGAGCGGCATGCCGGGCTTTCATCCCGCATTCCGAACTCCGCATTCCGCAATGGAAGAATCCCGGTGCCCAACGGTCGGCCGGCGTGTAAGCCGGGTTTTGTCCTGCTTGCGCAGCGACGATCATTTCTCTAGTCGTGCAGTTGCCTGCACGATCCAGCAGCACACCCGGAGGTCGTAACGGAGCGGGCCGCTCCTGCCCCCTGCTTGGCCTTGCTTCCGGCGGGGTTTGCCGAGCCGGCGAGTCACCTCGCCGCTGGTGCGCTCTTACATTAAGGGCTCGCGCCCCGCACCGTTTCACCCTTACCCCTCGAATGCGGAGTGCGGAATTCGGAATGCGGATTCCAGATCGCGATTCCGCATTCCGCATTCCGAATTCCGCATTCGAGCGGCGGTTTACTTTCTGTTGCACTGTCCCGCCTGTTGGCGGGCCGCGACCGGGGACGCGGACCCGTTACCAGGGGTGGGGATTACCCACCACCGTGCCCTGTGAAGCCCGGACTTTCCTCCCCCGAATTGCTTCGGCGGCGATCGCCCCGACGGCCGACCGTTCGGCATCTCAACATTATCCGACGCGCGGGTTGTCCGGAAGGTTCACTCCCGCGATCCGTCGCAGATTCCCATTCTCACTTGTCCTACATCCGGCACTCGGAACAATAACGGCGTGGCTCTGCACTCCATCACCTGGTTCGACGCCGCTCCCGCTTCGCTGACCCGCGGAGCCGTCAGCTTCGGCAATTTCGACGGTGTCCACCGCGGCCATCAGAAACTGATGCGCACACTCAGGCAGTGGGCTGATCGCGTCCACGGTCCGGCTGTCGCGATCACCTTTGATCCGCCGCCCGTGGCCATCCTGAACCCGGCTGCCCTCAAGCTACCGCTGACCACGATCGCTCAGCGCTCCGAACTTTTGCACGCCGCGGGTGCCGATCACGTCGCCGTGCTCCGGGTCGATGCAAGTCTGCTGGCACTGAGTGCTGGATCGTTCATCGAGGATGTGATCCAGATGCAGCTTGAAGCGCGGGCCATTGTGGAAGGCTCGAATTTCCGCTTCGGTCGCGGTCGCGAGGGAGACGGCCAACTCCTCAGCGCGCTGGGGCCTCGCTCGAACATTTCGTTCGAGGAGGTCGTCGTCGACGATGTCTCCAGCAGCCGCGTGCGTGAGGCCATCAATGCAGGCGATGTAGGCCTGGCTCGCGAGCTACTGGGTCGCTCGTATTCCATCACGGGCACAGTCATCGAAGGTGCGAAACGCGGCCGCACGCTGGGCTTTCCCACGGCCAACCTCGCTGACGTGCCCACTTTGATCCCCGCGCCTGGAGTGTATGCGGTCGATGCACTGGGCCATCGCGGTGCGGCCAATGTCGGCCCGAACCCCACCTTCGGGGAAGACGCCCGCAAGATCGAAGTGCATCTCATCGGCTACGATGGCGACCTCTACGGTCAATCGGTGCGCGTAGAATTCCTCCAGCGGCTCCGCGATGTCAAGCCGTTTCCCACTGTCGAAGCTCTCGTCGCGCAGGTCCAGTCGGACATCGCCGCGGCCAAGGATGTGCGATCATGACCGACGAACTCCGCAGCCGAGTGGAAGAAATCCTCCGCAACGAAGTGGCACCCGCGCTTGAGCTTGATGGTCGCGGCATCGAGGTGACGGCCGTCGAAAACGGTATCGCCAGCGTTCGCATCGGTTCGGTCTGCGCCGGATGCCCGGCCACCATCAGTGTGCTGATCCAGCAGATGGAAGCGGAGCTTCACGCCCGCCTGCCGGAGATCGAGATCCTCGAAGCCGTGGCGTGACACTTCCAGCTCAACCACCAGTTTTTCGAGGCTGACCGTTAGTAAACTGGGCGATGTAAACCGTCGGCAACATCCTGTTAACTGTTTCAATTGGCAGAACTGCACCTCACGCTGGTGGCTGACCTTTCCGCTTCTGCCGGATGTGTGGTCGTCGGCTACACCAAAAAGTTGGCCGGACCGCTACGGTTTGCCCCGACAGCAGCAACAGCGTGAACTAGGGTGTAGTAAGCAGTTTTGCCCCTGTTCCGATGACCGCGTACGCACCACCCGAAGCGATTCCTGAATCGGCCAAACGGCCCGGCGACACGCCGTTGCCCGGCTACACGCTCATCGAACCTCTGGGACGCGGCGGATTCGGCGAAGTCTGGAAATGCGAAGCCCCCGGCGGTCTGCACAAAGCCATCAAGTTCGTCGCCTCCGACGAGGTCAATCATTCGCTGCGTCAGGAGTATGACGCCTTCCAGGCGATCAAGACCATTCGGCATCCGTTTCTGCTGCAGCTTGAGCGAGTCGAGCTTACGTCGCAGGAACTGATCATGGTGATGGAGCTTGCGGACACGCAGCTTCAGGTGCGGTTTCTCGAGTGCCGGCATGCCGGCATGCCGGGCATCCCACGCGACGAACTCCTTGGATATCTCGCCGACGCCGCGGAGGCGCTCGACGTCATCAGCGTCCGACATGGCTTGCAACACCTGGACGTCAAGCCGGCGAATCTGTTCCTCATCTGCGGTCGTGTGAAAGTCGGCGACTACGGCCTCGTGCGGGCGGAGACGACCGTGTCGCAGGCGACCAATCGCGGCTTCACGCCGCGCTACGTCGCGCCCGAAGTGCTCAAAGGCCGCGTGGACAACCGCTCCGATCAGTATTCTCTCGCTCTGGTCTATCAGGAACTGCTGACGGGCGAATTTGCTTACAACGCCCGCACGGCTCAGCAGATGATGATGGCGCACGCGAGTGCTCAACCCGAGCTTTCCGGGCTACCTGTGGAGGATTCCGGCCCGGTGTCGATCGCCCTCGCGAAGCAACCGGAGGATCGCTATCCCTCGTGCCTGGCTTTCATTGAAGCCCTGATGACCAGTGGTCCGAATGCGGGCCGCAACGACACGATGAAGCCCAACGACACCGCGACGATCAGCGCTCTGCGGATGACCCGCGTGCAGACAGCGTCGGGCTTCCTTTCGCGGCCCGGCAGCACACCGCTCCCGACCGCCACGTTGCGAACCGTCTCGCCGACACCCTACGGCACGCCCGCACCGCAGTTTAGCTCCAGTGCCTATGCACCGCCCCCGGCGTTCGGCACTGTGCCGCCACTCACCACGCCCTCGACTCGCCCTTCCGCGTTCGGCAGTCGGATCATCACCCAAACCCGCAAGCCCGCGACCGAGTCGTTCGCCACCGCTCCCGCACCCTTTGGTCGGGCCTCGCGGACGTCGATCGTGCCCGATGAGCCGGTCGATCTCGTGCTCACCGTGCCCCCCGATCGGCGGGTGAAAATCACCGACGGTATGCTCAAGAGCGTGCTGCCGTCCAGCGTACTGCAAGGCCGGGCTGTAGTCCCCGCGAACGTCACGGGTGACTGGTTTGTGAATGGACTGATGGCAGCCGCCATTGGTGAGACCGATCCTCTCGGACGCAATGCTGACGGCTCGTGGAGCTTTCGCTTCCGCAGCACGCATCCCATCAGTGTGGCCCGGCACAAGCTCGAAACGCTCCGCACCCCCGAGTTTTTCGACGAAATCACTGACATTGACTCCAGCCGCGTGAGCCTTCGTCGCTACGCCTCGGCCGGTTTGCTCGGTCGCTTCGGCGGGGGGAAGAAGTCCGGCCTCGATCTGGAAGTCGCCTGGCCTACGGGTCGCGGCGGCGAGGTCGAGCTCTTCGCCCGGCTCTTCGGCGAGCCCGACGTCAAGTTTTCGCGCGGCACAGCCGAAGCGATGCCGCGACTGTTCAACGAGATCCGCTCATTGCTGAAAGCCGGTGACGAGCGCCGCAAGGATCCCCGTCTACCCGTGAGCTTCGCACTGACGCTTTACCCGCTGAAAGACGACGGCGAAATCTTTGCTCCCTTACCCGCGAAGTGTCGCAATGTCAGTGCCGGCGGCCTCGCCCTCGCTGCCCCGCTGCCGATCCCGACGCGCTATGCTTATGTGGAGTTCCATGACATCCTCGGCATCGCCGGCCTCGCGTTGCTGACCAAGCTGATCCGCTCGCAGCCCAACGGCTCCGAGCATCTCTTCTCCGGCCGATTCCGCGTCGATCTCTGAGTTCAGACAGTCCCAATGCAGCGTGTGAGTTCGCCGGCGATTAGCGGGCGATCCGCAGGCACGAGCATGTAGCCGCCGGGGGCATTGCTGCAATCCAGGGTGACCTGTCGGCTGTTGGGCACCGTGTAGCCGGCATCGGCGGGTATGTGACCGGTGACGAGCCAGTCGCATTCGACCTTGCGCAAATACTCGATCGCGTTCTCTTCGCTGGTGTCGCGGCCCCAAACGAGGTTGTAGGCGTAACCGCCCGGCTCCAGATCATTGGTCTGATAGGTCTCCGACATCACCTGCCGCAAATCGAAAAGTGCCAGATGCCGTGCTGGTGGCAGTGTATGGCTCAGACAGATGTGATTCGAAGTTCGCAGTATCAGTGGACAGGACTGGAACAATTCAAAATAGGTCTTATAGATTTCGGGCATCAAGGCTTCGCCGTACGCTGCGAGCACGCCGAGGCGGTACTGTTCATTGAGATCGGCATCGCCCTTGAGGATTTTGCGGCCGGTCCACTGACCCATTTCGTGATTGCCGGGGATGTAATGCACGCGCTCGGGGTATTGCGTTTTAGCCATCGCAAAGAGGTCAACGAGTTGGTGCAATTTTTCGCCGCCGTTCGCATAGAGATATTTGCCGTGGATCAGTTCCTGCAGCACCAGATGGCGGCGAGGATTATTGCCCAGATCAGCGAGCTTCCAGATGGCTTGGAAATTGGGGATGTGGCCGTGCAGGTCACCGACTGCGAACACACTGTCGCAGTTTTGCAGATCGACGAGATGCCCGCGGCGGCCGGGAGTCGCTTTCACAAGCTCTATGGCCCGTTTCAGTGAGTTCAGCACCCGGTCCGGCGGCGGCATTGATGCTCCTCAGCGAAACAGTGTTTTGCCCTGCTTCGGGCTCGCGAACAGGTCCGCGTCCGCGAACACTTTTTTATTCTTGAAGGGAGTATAGAGCGGATCGCCGATGCAGACCATCATCCAGCTTGCGAAGGTGGTGGTTTTCGCATTGACTTCGGCGAGCGTGTATTTCCCCGTCGCCAGCATCCCGAAGAACTCCGCGGGTTTGGGGAAGCCGACAGTATAAGGTTCCGCGACTGGTCCAAGTGTGACGGCGACACCGGCTTGAAGCAGTTTCGGGCACCACAGCGTGCTCTCCGGCTTGCGGAGCGTGACCGCCTCCGAACTGGCGAGATGCCACGCCACTGCCCCGCGCTGGAACGTGCAGCAGTCGACGTAATGCCCATGCGAATACCAGCCACAGTAGAGTGCCGTGTCGGGGCAGCTTTTAGGCGTGAAGAGTGGCTCCTTGTCGTCGAGCGTCACATTCCATTTGGCGGTCTTAAACATCGCTGCGGTTTCGCGCATGGATTCATCGTATCCTCCATATCCATATCCGCCGTTTTCGCGCGGATTGTTTTTGTCGAATGCCAGTCCGCGGGCATCGACATAGACCTTTCCGCTGAGCCCGGTTTTTTCGACGGCGATGGCGTCGTCGATGAGCCGCCGCACGATTTCGGGGCTGGGGCCATCGAGCCGGGCGGTCATCATCACGGGCGGCTTCCCCTGGCGGTAGCGTGTGCCAGCCTGCCAGTGCAGCGGATTCATGATCCAGCGGGCGAGGTGATAATTGTCCCACCAGAGCAGCATCATTTCGCTATCGACGCTGGCTTTGCTTTCGCGTTTGGCGAGGATCAGCATCTCGGCTTCGACTTTAGCGAGTTCCATTTTGCCGCGGGCTGCCGTGGCAGCGTCGTTCGATGCCGCTTTGGTCTTCGCCGCTTCGACCACCGGTTTGAGCCGCTCCATCTCCGCTTTGTCACCGTCGCTCGGCATCGCGGAGCCGACCCGCAGCGGGACGCCACTCATGAAGAGCAGACATTTCACTTTGTTCTTCCGTTCCGCCAGCGCCTCCCGCAGCGGCTTCACAAACCACTGGTCGTATTCCGCACGCGTGATCTCCTCGTCGCGGGTGAGCACCAGCGCGACGATGTTGTCTTTGGGGATGTTCCTCGCCTTGGCATAGTAGTCGCCAAGCTCCACCGACGACGGCACCGCCCGATTCACCACAATGATGATCTCGTCGGGTGTGAGGGCAGGAAGTGTGGAGGCGCAGAGCAGCAGGCCAAGCAATGTTCGCATGATGATAATTTCAGAGTGAGTGACGACGGAAGAACTCGAAGAGCACCGGGTTCAGTTCCAGTGTATCGCATGTCGGCCCGGCGATGCGGGGATTGAGTTGACCACGCCCGCCGGGCCAGTGGTGCCCAAGGCCGTCGACGTGAAGTGTGCGAAACTCCACCGGGCCGGGATATCGTTCTTCGCGGACAGGCCCGGTGCGCTCGATGACCGACTTCGGTTCACAGCCGATCGCCGTCGCCCAGGCTTCCAGAGTGGAGATTGCCGCGGGGCGACGGATGAGGCGGTTGCCCCAGGGCAGATGTACCTCGCCACCACGGAGCGGGATCAACGGATCGACACTGCCCAGTGCGAAGAGCGTCGGCACCGGGCGGGACGGAAGTGCCTGCCGCCACCAGAGTCCGGCGACCGGCGCGACGGC